>NZ_JBHWIE010000212.1:0-12922 GCF_042732085.1 Actinosynnema sp. NPDC059797 | reverse complement strand
CTGCTGAGCCTGCTGTTGGCCTGGAGGAAGCGCAGGGCGCCGCCGACCACCGGGAGCCGGGTGCCGCGGGCGATGACCGGCCGGAGCGCGATCTGCCACGGCTTGTCCGGGGTGAAGAAGAACCGCCCGTTGACGCCTGCCCGCTGGTAGTCGGCGACGTACGGGCGCAGCCGCGACTCCCACCACCTCAGCGCGCCGGTGATGTCGCCGGGGTGCCGGTGCAACGCGGCGCCGAGCAGGTCGGCTCCGGCGAGCCCGGCGGAGACGCCCATGCCGGCGTAGAGGCCCACGCACCAGGCGGAGTCGCCCACGAGGACCACCCGGCCGCAGGACCAGGAGTCCATGCGCGTCTGCTCCACGCTGTCGAACAGGAAGTCGTCGGCGGTGTCGAGGGCGTCCAGCGCCGGCCCGAGCAGCGGTCCCGGCGGTTCCGCGCCGAACGCCGCGCGGACCCGGTCGGCGGGCCGGCCGGTGAACTGACCGTCGACGTCGTCGGTGCGGTAGGAGAACAGCAGGCTCTGCGGCCGGTCGGCGAAGGAGAAGAGCCACATCGCGCGGCCGGGTTCGAACAGGGTGAGGCCGTGGCGCGGGTCGATCCCCTGGAGCGGTTCCGGCAGTGCGAGGGCCGCGATCACGTAGCCGAGCCGGTGGAGGTGGTCCTCGTGCGGGCCGAAGACCAGGCGCCGGACCTCGGACCGCAGCCCGTCCGCGCCCACGACGAGGTCGAACCGCTCGGTGGTGGTCGCACCGTCGTGCTCCAGGGTGACGTCGACCCCGGACCCGTCCTGCTCGATCCGGGTGGGTCGCGTCGCGTAGCGGACCTCGACGTCCCCGGGCAGCGCGGCGAACGCGGCGGCCTCGACGTCGCCGCGCAGCATCATCCGCCGGTCGCCCGGGAAGTCCACCAGCCCCAGGCCGGGTTTGCGGGCGCCGTCCCGGCTGACGACGAAGGTCCTGCCGCCGGGCACGGACCGGTCGGGGATGGCGTGGTCGAAGCCGAGTCGCCGCGCGGCGGCCCGGCCGGCGCCGAAGAGCGCGACGAAGTAGCCGCCCGGCCGGCGGCCCGGGGCCCGTTCCACGACCACCGGTTCCCAGCCGGCCTGGCGCAGGCGGATCGCGGTGGCGAGGCCGCTGATGCCGAGGCCGACGACGAGGCAGCGCTTGGCGGGTGCGGAAGACATGTCTCTCCTTCGGGTTGGTGGTGCCGGTGGTGGACGCGCGCCACGGGACATCGAATGGTTTGTATTACCAACTACCATCCACAATGGTTGGTAGTACAAACCATGTCAAGTAGGATTCGGGCATGAGATCCGACGACGCGCTGGAGGACGCCCTCGTGCGGACGTCCTTCCGGGTGATGGCCGTGCTCACCCGGATCGGGGCCGAGCACGACCTGTCCCTCACGCAGCTGCGGCTGCTCGGCCTCCTGCGCGACCGCCGGCCGCGCATGACCGACCTGGCGGCGTTCCTGGGGCTGGACAAGTCCACGCTGACCGGTCTCGTCGAACGGGCCGAGCGCCGGGGTCTCGTGGCCCGGGGCAGGTCGCCGGAGGACCGCCGGGTGGTCGACGTGTCCATCACCCCGGCGGGCGGCGAACTCGCGGAACGGGTGCAGGAGGAGATCCGCGCGACCGAGCGCCGGTAGCGGGAGAGGTCGATGCCGCAGGAAACCGGCACCGCGCGGGCCGGGAAACCGCTGTCGTGCAACAACTCCACGGCCCGGGGCGTCGGCGCGGTGACGATGTCGGCCCGGCCGAACACGCGCGCCAGGTCGCGGTAGGCGAGCCTGCGGGCCGCACCGCGCAGGAACGCGGGCACGCGGGCGTGGCTGAACAGGTTCTCCGGCATGAAGTGGTTCGTGGCGAGCGCGGGGACGCCCCGGGCGACGGCGGCGTTCAGGGCGAACCTGCCCACCAGGAAGTGCGCCTGGACGTGCACCACGTCCGGTTCGAGCGCCCGTACGAGGTCACCGGCCTCTTTCGACGCCCGCCACGGCGGGCAGAAGCGGAAGTCCGGGTAGAGCGGCAACCGGTGCGAGCGCAGCCGGTGGACGGTCACGCCCTCGATCCCGGTCGCCCGGGGCGAATCCGGTGCGACGACGTGGACGTCGTGGCCGCGGGACGCGAGACCGCTCGCGAGGCGCTGCGCGAAACGCGCGGCTCCGTTGACGTCCGGCGGGAACGTGTCGGCGGCGATGAGGACGCGCAGCGCGCTGGAGGTGTCCACGGAACTCCTTCGGTGGGGGTGCGCGAACGCGCGGACGGCGAGCGGGAAGTGCTCGCCCGTGCGACCGAATCTAAAAACCACCCCCACCCGCGGCAATGCCGAACAGGCCCCGCCGGTGGATTCTCACCGGTTTCCTACCCTCCTCACGGCGAACTCCGGTGCTGCGCGGCGAACCCCTCGGCGAGAATGACCCGCAACGGTTGGGACGGGGGAAGGAACCGGATGACGTGCACGGTGCTGATCGCCGACGACGACCGCGCGATTCGCGAGTCGCTCGGCCGCGCGCTGGAGCTGGAGGGCTATTCCGTCGTCGAGGTCGACGACGGGGTGGAGGCGGTGACCCGGGTCCGCGGGCAGAGGTTCGACGTCCTCGTGCTGGACGTGCTGATGCCCGGTCTGGACGGGCTCGGCGTCGTCCGGCTCCTGCGGGCGGAAGGTGATCGGGTGCCGGTGCTCATGCTCACGGCGCGGGTCGAGACCTCCGACCGGGTCGCGGGGCTCGACGCGGGCGCCGACGACTACCTGCCCAAGCCCTTCGAGCTGGACGAGCTGCTGGCGCGCCTGCGCGCGTTGCTCCGCCGGGCCGGGCCGTCCGGGGACACCGGTGACCGCGCCCTGGCCGTGGGCGCGCTGCGGCTCGACCCGGCCAGCCGCCGCGCGTGGTGGGCGGCGACCGAGCTGACCCTGACCAAGACGGAGTTCGACCTGCTGGAGCTGTTGATGCGCAACGAGGGCGTCGTGCTCGACCACTCGACGGTCTACGAGCGGATCTGGGGCTTCGACTTCGGCGGCGACTCGAAGAACCTGGCCGTCTACGTCGGCTACCTGCGGCGCAAGCTGGCCGCGGCGGGCGCGCCGTCCGTGATCCACACGGTGCGCGGCGTCGGGTACGCGGTGCGGCAGCCGTGAACCTCGGCACCCGGCTCGCCATCACCTTCGCCGCCGTCGCCGCGCTCGTCGCCGGGGTGGTCGGCGTGCTCGCCTTCCGCTCCGCGGTCGAGCGCGTCACCGACGAGGTGAACCGCGGCCTGGCCACGGCCTCCGCCGCGGTCATCGACGGGCACCGCGGGGTGCTGGACCAGCCGGTCGGCGACGGCGGGGCGGCCGGGCGGCCCCCGGCGCTGGTCGCGCAGCGCGTCGGGCCGGATGGAGGTGTCACGCCGCTCGGCGGACGCGCCGTGGCCCTCCCCGTCGGCGACGCCGACCGCGCCCTCGCCGCCGGTGCCGCGCGTGGCGCCACGAGCACCGCGGAGGTGATCGTGCGGCACGACACCTACCGGGTGCTGACCACCTCGCTGGGAGGCGGTGCCGGTGCGGTGCAGGTCGCCATCGACGTCAACGAGTCGCGGCAGGTGATGAGCGGGATGGCCAAGGAGGTCGCCGTGCTCGCCCTGCTCGTGACCGCGGTCGCCGCCGGCCTCGGCTGGGTGCTGGCCCGTCGGATCACCCGGCGGCTGGTGCGGTTGACCGCGATCGCCGAGGAGGTCAGCGCCACCGGGCCGGGCGCCGGTGAGGTGCCGGTGCGGGGGCGGGACGAGGTGGCCCGGCTGTCGTCGTCGTTCAACACCATGCTGCGCAGGCTGGCGGACGCGCGGGAAGCGCAGGAACGGCTGATCCAGGACGTCGCGCACGAACTCCGCACCCCCCTCACCAGCCTGCGCACCAACGCCAGCGTGCTGCGCCGCCTCGACCGGCTCGGGCCGGACTCGCGCGCGCGGCTGCTCGCCGACGTGGAGGGCGAGACCAGGGAGCTGTCCCACCTGGTCGACGAGCTGATCGCGCTGGCGCTCGCCAGGGGCGCCGACGAGGAGGAGACCGACGTCGACCTCGCCGACGTCGTCCACGGCGCGGTCGCGCGGGCACGGCGCCGGACCGAGCGGGAGATCGAGGTGGACGTCGACCGGACGCGGGTGCGCGGACAGCGGCTCGCCCTGGAGCGCGCCGTGGGCAACCTGCTGGAGAACGCGGCGAAGTTCGACGCCACCGGGGCGGGCCCGATCGCCGTCGAGGTCCGCGCGGGCAGGGTCGCCGTGTCGGACCGCGGACCCGGCCTGGACGCCGAGGACGTCGACAGGATCTTCGACCGCTTCTACCGGGCGGACACCTCGCGGTCGCTGCCCGGTTCCGGTCTCGGGCTGGCCATCGTCGCCGGCATCGCCGAAGCCCACGGCGGAACCACCTTCGCCGGGAACCGGGCCGGGGGCGGGGCGACCGTCGGCTTCACCGTCGGCGCCGGTCGGCTCCTGCCCGAGCGCTGCTGACGGCCCCTCAGGCCGGCTCGGGCGCGACGTCGTGCAGGACGAAGGTGGCGAACCCGAGTTCACGCCGCAAGCCGCCGAGCCAGGTGTCGCGGTGCTCGCGGGCGGCGGTGAGCGCCTGGTCGCGGTCCTCGGCGGTCGGGGCCGACCGCACGGCCCAGTCGACGAGCGAGCCGGTCCAGCTGAACTCGTAGTCGTCCCATTCGGTCAGCGTGCTGACGTGCCCGAAGGACGGTTCGAGGCCGTGCTGACGGAAGGCCCGCACCAGGCCGGCGAGGTCGGGGACGGAGTCCGCCGGGAGTCCGAGCGCGGCCACCGCTGCCGCGGACGGGGTCCCCTCCCAGATCATCTCGCCGATCAGCGCCTGACCGCCGGGGCGCAGGTGCCGCCGGACGGCGACCAGCATGTCCTCCAACCCGCCGAAGGCGTGCCGGGCGCCGACGCAGAGCACCACGTCGAAGGGCCCGTCGTGCCAGGTGGCGGCGTCGGTCTCGACCCACCGCACCCGGTCGGTCAGCCCGCGCTCACCGGTGCGCCGGGCGGCCGAGGCCGGCAGCGCGTGGTCGATCCCGACGCCTGTCGTCGCGGGGTGGTCCAGCAGCACCTGCTGCAGCCACTCGCCCTCACCGCAGCCGAGGTCGAGCGCGCGGGCGCCGACGGCGGGGCTCAACCACCCGACCAGCTCGCGCAACCGGTCGGGCGCGACCGGCGCCGCGACGGGGTGGCGCAGGTGCGCGATGTCGAAGATCTCGGATCGGTCCACCGGGGTAACGCTAGGAGCTGTCGGTTCGGATCACGGGGTCGGGGTCTTCAGCCGCCTGGTCCACACCCGGACAGCTCCTAGCCGTCCGAGGTCAGCCGGTCCAGCCATTCGCCGAGCAGGTGCTGTTCCGCGCCGCTGAGCGCCGTCTGCTCGGGCAGCAGGGCGCGCAAGGCCCTGGCCGCGCCGGCGGGACCCGGGTCGCGCACGGCGGGTTCGTCGAGGGTGACGGCGGAGACCATCGCCTCGCGCATCGCGGTGAGGAACGCGGGGTCGCGCCCGTCCTCCGGCAGCGACAGCCAGGTGAGCACGGCCCCGCGCGCGGTCGCGTGGATCAGCGCGGCCGCGAGGTCCTCGTCGACGCGGAGCCGGCCGCTCGCGGCCAGTCGGTGGATGCGCCCGAGCAGGATCCGCATGCCCGCCCGGAAGGCCGCCGAATCCGTGCCGCGCCGGGGTTCGCCGTACATCAGCGCGTACAGCGCGGGGTTGGCGAGCCCGAACTCGACGGCGAGGTCCCAGCCCGCGCGCAGGTCCTCGACGGGGTCCTCCGGGCGGGCATCGACGTGCTTGGCCGCGAGGAACGCGGCGTAGCCATGCTCGGCCACCGCTTCCAGGAGCCCGTCCTTGTCGCCGAACAAGCGGTAGATCACCGGGGCCTGCACCCCGGCGGCGGCCGCGACCGCGCGGGTGGTGACCGCCTCGCGCCCCTCGCGGGCGAGCAGGTCCGCCGCCGCCTCGACGACCCGCCGCCGGGGGGACGCCCCGCCGTCCGCGCCACTCGACCCATCAGTCACTTATCGAAGATAACACAACCTTGTTTCCACTGATCGTATCCGTGATACCGTCTTCGGCGTATCAGTGGAAACAGCAGGTGAAGGGGTTGGCGACATGTCCAGCAGGGTGCGGATCGTCGGTCTTGAGGAACACGTGGTCCTGCCGGTGCTGCTCGACGCGTGGGCGAGGGCGGGTCTCCGGCCCCACGCCTACGGCGACGACCACCCGGTCACGCGACGGCTGCTCGACGTCGGCGAGGGGCGCCTCGCCGACATGGACGAGCAGGGCGTCGACGTCGCGGTGCTGTCCCTGTCCACGCCGGGCGTGCAGAACCTCCCGGCGGCCGACGCCGTGGGCGTCGCGCGCGAGTGCAACGACGCGCTCGCCGAGGTCGTCGCCGCCAACCCGACGCGGTACCAGGCGTTCGCGACCCTCCCGACGTCTTCGCCCGGGGCCGCCGCGGCGGAGCTGGAGCGTGCGGTCACCCGACTCGGCTTCCGCGGCGCGATGCTGTACGGCCGCACCGGGGACACACCGGCCGACGCGCCGGAGTTCGACGACCTCTACGCCACCGCCGAGCGGCTTCGCGCCCCGCTGCACTTCCACCCGCAAGCCCCGGTGCGGGCGGTCCAGGACGCCTACTACTCGGGGCTGCCCGACGGGGTGGGGCAGGCGCTGGCGACCGCCGGCCTGGGCTGGTACTACGACCTCGGCGTGCAGTACCTGCGGATGATCTTCTCCGGGGTGTTCGACCGCCACCCGGGGTTGCAGGTGATCGCCGGGCACTGGGGCGAGGTGGTCCTGTTCTACCTGGACCACGTCGGCTTCCTCCAGGAGGCGGCCGGGCTGCGGCAGCCGCTGGCCGACTACTTCCGCCGGAACTTCTGGGTGGCCGGCAGCGGCACGGTCAGCGAGCGCTACCTGCGCTGGACCGCCGAGGTCGTCGGGACCGACCGCATGCTCTACTCCACCGACTACCCCTACACCTTCGGCACCCGACCCGGCGGTTTCCCCTACCTGGACACCAGCGGCGGCGTCGCCCGGTCCTTCCTGGAGGGCGCGCCGTTCACGGCGGAGGAGAAGGCGGCCATCGGGTCCGGCAACTGGGAGCGGCTGACCGGCCACCTCGCGGCGGGCCACGCGCGTCACCCGTAGGCCGGGCTCACTGGTCCCGGCTCACCGGTCCCGGCTCACCGGTCCCGGCTCAGCGCCACGGGGTGGTGGCCTGGAGCACCGCCTCGGTCAACGCGGCCGTGCGCAGGCGGGTCACCTCCTGGTACTCCGGATCGGCCACCATGCGGCCGAACGCGGCCCGGTCCGGGTAGCGCACGACGACCACCGCGTCCCAGTCCTGCCCGTCCTCGGCGACCAGCACCGTGGAGCCCGTCCCGGCGTAGAGGACCTCGCCGCCGTAGCGGGGCAGGAACGTCTCGCGCAGGTGGCGCGCGTACTCGCGGTAGGACTCGACACCGCCCTCGGCGAACCGCAGCAGGTTCAGCATCACCACCGGACCGCCCGGGTCCTCGGCGAGCAGTCGCTTCAAGTCCGCGCCACGCGGATCAACGGCCATGCGCCCAGCATGCCGCCCGACCCCACCGCCCGCATCGGCACATCCACCGGGCCGCGCCCCGACACGGGCCGGCGGTCTCGCGGCCGGTGAAGTCGAATGGCGCGAATTGGGTGAATTCGACGACGCCTTCCGCGGCAGACGGCATGATGCGCTTTTGTTAACCGGATGTCCAGACTGGATTCACCTGAATGTAAAACCTAGGGTCGACCCCGGCAACGAGTTCAGGACGCGTCCATTCGTCACGGCGGCCCGGTCCCCTTTCGCCGTCGCGAGGTGCTCGGAGGTTATCGATGGTCGACAGGATCGACGGACACCAGGTGCGCGACCCCCGTCGGTTGCACGCGAAGGTCGAGGTGCAACTGGACCAGGCCGCCGAGGAGTTGACCCGCCGGTTGGCGGGCCGGATCAGCTACCAGGTCGTCCGCGAGGCCGTCACCGACGCCTACCGGCAGCTCGCCGCGCAGGCCAAGGTCCACGGCTTCCTCCCCATCCTGGCCGCGCGGTCCGCACAGCAGCGGCTCCAGGCCACCCCCTGAACCGCGATCAGCGCGGCGCGCCCAGCACCAGGTCCACGCCGAAGTCCAGGCGTTCGGCGAACGCGTTCGGCGCCAGGTGGTGGGCGGTCCGGTGCAGCGCGGGGTGCAGGTCGGGAACCAAGGCGTCGGCCAGCCGCGCGCCGTCGCCGGCGCCGGCGGCCTGCTCCTCCTGCACCAGGCCGAGGGTCAGGTAGGTCAGCGTCCACGCCGTCCACGCCGCGCGGCGGTCGTCGAAGCCACCGGCGAGCAGGGCGCCCACCAGCGCCTCGGAGAAGCGCAGGGTCGCCGGTTCCGCCGCGTACGTGCCGGTGACCACGGCCGCGCCGTCGCGGTGGGCCAGCAGGGCGCGCCGCAACCGCCTGGGCAGCTCGGCCGCCCGGTCGCGCCACGGCTCGGGCAGGGCGTCCAGGTCGACCTCGGCCAGGACCGCGTCGGCCATCAGCTCGCGCAGCCGCGCCTTGGTCTTGACGTGCCACAGCACTGTGTTCATCCGCACGCCCAGCCGCGCCGCCACGGCCCGGGTCGACACCGCGTCCACACCGGACTCGTCGAGCACCTCCAGCGCGGCGCGCACGACGGTGTCGCGGTCCAGCCGCGCGGGGCTCGGCCTGCCCGCTCGGGTCTTGGTCGCCGAGGTCTCGGTCGCCGGGGTCTTGGCCGTCGGGGTCTCGGTCGCCGGGGTCTTGGCCGCCGGGGTCTTGGCCGCCGGGGTCTTGGCCGCCGAAGTCTTGGCCGCCGAAGTCTCCATCGCCGGGATCTTGGCCGCCGGGGTCTTGGTCACCGACCCAGCGTACGAGGCCGCCGCTCGGCGGTCGGGCGCCCGGCGGTGTCGGCGGACGGGCGGCCGATCGCGGAGAGGGCGGCGCGGACGGCGTCGGGCAGGTCGTCGTCCGGGCTGGCGGCCCACGCCACGTGGCCGTCGGGCCGGACCAGGGCGGCGCGCACCCCCGCCCAGTCGGGGCGGTCGCCCGCGCTCACGTCGCGCAGCACGGTCAGGCCGGGGCCGGTCGCGCCCGGTGCGGCGTCGCGCACGTCGGCCAGGGCGGTCGGGTCGCCGCCCAGGTCCAGCAGCACGTGGCGGTCCGGGCGCAGCGCGGCGAACAGGCCGCCCAGGTCGGGTGCGCGGCGGCCGGTGAGCGGGTGGTCGCCCTCGACCGCCGGGTAGGCGACGGCGAGCCCGGAGAGCCGTCCGGCCAGGTCCGCCGAGACGCCGGGGTGGGTCGCGACCAGCCCGCCGACCAGGTCGCGCAACGCCGTGCCCTCGGGGGTGAAGTCCGCCATCAGCGCGGTCTGGGCCTTGGTGTGGGCGAGCAGTTCCGCGCCGACGGGGCGCCGTTCGGCCTCGTAGGTGTCCAGCAGGTCCTGCGACGCCCAGCCGCGCAGCACCGCCACGAGCTTCCAGCCCAGGTTCGCCGCGTCCTGCACACCGACGTTGAGCCCCACCCCGCCGGCGGGGAAGTGCTGGTGGGCCGCGTCCCCGGCGAGCAGCAGCCGCCCGCGCCGGTACCGGTCGGCCAGGCGGGAGGCGTTGCCGAAGCGGGACAACCACGAGGGGTCGCGCATCCCGAAGTCGGTCCCGGTGATCGCCGAGGTGTTGGCGCGCAGCTCCTCCAGGGACAGCTCTCCCGGCCGGTCCGCGCGGACGTCCCCGGGCGTGATGCCCACCAGCCGGTGCCTGCCCCCTCCCAGCGGCACGACCATGATCAGGCCGTCGGCGGTCACCCGGGTCGTGGCGGACCCGGCGGGCGGCTCGTCCAGCACGACGTCGCCCAGCCAGCCCAGGACCCGCGACCCCGTGCCCGCGAAGGCGATCCCGGCCGCCTCGCGCACGGTGCTGCGCGTGCCATCGCAGCCCACCGCGTAGGCCGCTTCGAACACCCGCTCACCGGCCGGCCCCTCGGCGCGGACCACCACCGCGTCGTCGCGCCGCTCGACCCCGACCACGCGGTGGCCGCGCCGGACCTCGACGCCCAGGCCGCGCGCGTGCTCCTCCAGCAACCGCTCCGTGCGCGCCTGCGGCAACGCCAGCGTGAAGGGGAACGGCGTGTCCAGCACCGAGAAGTCCAACCGCTGGTCCAGCGCGGCGAAGTGACCGCCGGGGAGGCGACCGCCCTCCGCCAGGAACCGCTCGTGCACCCCCCGCGAGGCCAGCACCTCCAGGGTGCGCGGGTGGATGGTCAGGGCCTTGGAGCGCGGGTCGGGCTCGTCGCGCGCCTCCAGCACCAGCACCGACGAGCCACCCGCGCGCAACTCCGCGGCCAACCACAACCCGACCGGCCCCGCACCCACCACCACGACGTCCACGGCCCACCTCTTGGTCAGTGACTAATTATGCGACCCAGCTAACTAGGTCACTGATCAAGTGGCAATCCCCGACCGGGAGATCCGCCCCACAGGGGACCGTGGCGCGCCTACGCGGACCGGCTCATCGCCGGACCGCCCGGTGGCGCTTGAGCAGGGCGGTGATCCGGACGGCACCGGACAGGCCGGGGATCCCGCGGCTAGGGTCACCACCCATGCCCGAGTTGCTCTTACGCGCCGGACTGAGCGCCGCAAAACCGGACGTGGTGATGCTCGCCGTGGTCATCGACCCCAAGGGGTCCCTCGGCGAGCGGGCCGTGGCGATGATCGGCGACTACTGCCACCCCGACGAGGACGACGGCGTCGCCTACGTCCTCCAGACCGACGCCTGGGCCGACCGCCGGGTCGAGGACGGCGTGCTGACGGTGGACGTCCTGGTCTACCCGCCGGACCCCGGTGGCCACTCCGACCGCGTCGCCGCCGTGATCAACGAGGCCAACTTCCCGGAGCGCTCGCCCCGCGACCCGGACGCGGTGCGGGTGCTCCGGGTGACCGGCGCGGCGCCCGACGTCGAGCTGCCCGAGGAGACGCTGGTGTTCCTGGCACCGCCGCCCGACGTGCTGACCGAGGACGACATGCCGCTGCTGTTCGCGCCGCCGCCCGAGGGCGACTGACCCGACGCGTCGGGGGCGGACCGCGAGCGGCCCGCCCCTCTCCCACCTCCGCGTCACTCCCGGCAGACCTTGCCCCGGTTCACGCACCACACCAGGCGGTTCATGGTGCGCTGGTTCATGACGTTCGCGAAGTCGTCGTGGTCGCTGAACGGGTTGTTGCCCTCCTGGGGGAAGGAGTCCACTTTGTACTGACCGTTGAGCTGGACCTCCCGGGGGATGTCGTAGGTCAGCGTGATCCTCAGCTGCGGCACGGCCCGGAACCCGCGCGGGCAGCGGCCGGTCGCCGCGTCCGGGTAGACGATGTGGTCGCGGTGGTTGGCGCTGTCCGTGTTCCTCCCGTCCCAGCAGCTGGGGAAGTCGTGGAGGCGCTTGACCTTCGAGCCCTGCGGGCAGATCACGTACTGCTGCAGCTGCACCTTTTCCTCGAAGCCGGAGCAGGTCCACGAGGCGCGGGCGTTCTTGGGGCCGTTCGTGGACACCTTGGCGTCGCCGTAGAGGACGCGCAGGAACTTCGGCATCGCGCGGACCTTGCCGACGGGGCTGCCGCGGAAGGTCAGCTCGACCTTCTCGGGTCGCTGGATCTTGCCCTCGTTGCCGGGCAGCTCGTTCCGGTGGTCGGCGTGCTCGCCCGCCTGGGCGTCCGCCGGGTCCTCCCGCTCGCTGTTCTCGGAGCCGTCGCCGATGGGTGACGGCTGGTCCGGCTGCTTGATGGCGCACGGCGCGAGGGCGCCGAAGTCCACCGGCTGCGCGCCGGGCCTCGCCACCGCCCGCGCGAGGCGGTCCAGCGCCTGCTTGCGCCGCTCGGTCAGCGGCCCCAGCACCTCCTCGTCCACCGCGGCGGAACCGGGCGGCCTCTTCTCGGCCTCCTCGGTGACCCGCTCGACCTGGGCGAGCGCTTCCTCGACCTGCGGCTGCGCCTCGTCGGGCACCTCCTCGTCGATCTTGCTGGCCACGTCGGGGCACTGCACGCGCGGCTCTTCCTTGATGCGCTCGTCGGCGGCCTCCTGCTGCTCCTGCCGGGCCTGCGCCCGCGGGTCGACCGGGTTCTCCACCTCCTCCTGGCCGGTGTCGACGCGCAGCACCGGCCAGAAGTAGGCCGACTTGTCGCCGTTGCGGCACGTGGTGCCCGCCGCGACCAGGCTCTGGTTGGTCGACTCGGCGTTGGCGGACAGGTTGCCGACGTAGTCGTGCAGGTGCTGCGCGCCGTGCGCGACGCCGGGCTGCGCGATGAAGTTGTCGCTGTTGAAGTGCCCGTTCTCGTTGCGGCCGCAGTTCACCGTGAACGTGCCCCGCGACGCGCCGCGCTGCCTGTTCACCGCCTTCACGTTCGGCTGCACCGCGGTGATGTCGACGTACCGGGACCTGTCCGCCCCGTCGGCCGAAGCCGCGTCGTCACCGCCGGTGGCCGCCACGACGGCCACGGCTCCGGCGGCCACCACCACCGCCGCGCCGAGCGTGGCGATCTTCGTCCTGCGGGAGATGCGGTGCCTCCCACGGATCATCGTCATTCGATGTCACCTCAGTCGTCCGGGGCACTCGGGGAACGACGACGGAAGCCGTTCCACGGTGGCATACGGGCGGTGACAGGTCCGTAGCCCAACCGAGTTTGCGTCGTTATTAGTTCGTTATCATCCTCTGGATAGGGGTTGCGCCCGGGAGCCCGCTTGGACTACCGATGAGCGCGGGTGCGTCGTAAAGGTGATCCACCACCGCCGTGGACCGCCTCGCCCCGGCCGGGCGAAAAACCCCCCCGGGCGGGGGGGGGGGGTGAGGTCCGCCCGGTGTACCAGATAGCCCGCGGCGTCGGGGCGCGGTGGGCCCCG
>NZ_JBHWIE010000211.1:0-12997 GCF_042732085.1 Actinosynnema sp. NPDC059797 | reverse complement strand
GGCGCGAACCCGTAGCAGGCCAGCGCGGCCAGCGCGATCCACCCCTGCGCCGGCGGCTTCCAGCGGGCCATCAGCAGCGCGCCGATCAGCCCGCCGACGGTGGCGGCGGTCAGCGACGCCGCCAGCACCAGCTCCATGCCGTACCGGTCGCGGCTGATCAGCGGCAGGATGACGCCGGTGGCGGAGTAGCCCAGGGAGATCACCACGGTCAGCGCGCCCAGCCCCGCGAGGAACCACGGGTGCCGCCGCGCCTCGCGCACGCCGTCGGCGAACTCGCGCGCGAAGGACCCGCGGCCCGTGGCGGTGACCGCGGCGCGGCGCCCTCGCGGCGGGACCAGCGCGGCGCACAACCAGATCAACCCGATGCCCACCAGCAACGCCCTGGTGTCGAGCACGATGGCCAGCAGCGTGGTCACCGCCGGCGCGGCCAGCGTGGTCACCCGCACGGCCATCGACATCGCCGCGTTGGCCGCCTGCCGCTGCTCGGCGTCGACGACCTCCGCGACCAGCGCCTGGTACGCCGGCCGGCACGCCCCCTGCCCCGCGCCCATGACCACCGCCGCGACGACCATCAGCGGCAGCGACAGGCCCAGGCCCAGCGCGAGCACCGGCGCGCCCGCCGCCGCCGCGAGCCCGGACCACAGCACCACGCCGCGCCGGGAGTGCCGGTCGGCCAGCACCCCGCCCACCGGGACCGCCGCCAGGAACCCGATCGTGCGCGCGGCCAGCACGACGCCGAGCTCCACCGCGCTCAGCTCCCGCTCCAGCACGCCGAGGCCCAGCACGAACGGCAGCACCCAGGTGGCCAGACCGGACGCCGTGGCGCCCGTCCACAACCGGAGGAAGGCGGGGTCCCGGAGGACCGGCCGGGGTCGTGAACTCTCCTCGGTGTCGGTCGACGACGTCATCTCAGGCTCTCCCCGCGTTCCATCCGGTTCACGAACCGAACAACAACCACATGTTGGCAACTGCAAGTCGGGTGCACCAGCGCTCACCGCACCGCGGTGCCGAAGGGACGGCCCGCGTCACGGTCCGGCCTCATCCCGGCTCCCGCCCCGGTCCGCCCGCCGCGGTCGTGACGACGTCGGTCGCCGGGTCGGTCGGCGGGTCGGGCAGGCGGGAGAAACCCAGGTGCGCCTGCCCGGTGTCGGGATCGACCCACCGGTGCGACCGGACCCCGAAGACTTCGGCGACCAGCTCGGGGGTGAGCACCTCGGCCGGCGGCCCGTCGGCGACGACCCGGCCCCGGTGCAGGACGTAGACGCGGTCGCAGTGCCCGAGGGCCAGCGCGAGGTCGTGCATGACCGTCAGCGTGGTCACGCCGAGGGCGCGGACGAGGTTGAGCAGTTCGAGCTGGTAGCGGATGTCGAGGTGGTTGGTCGGCTCGTCGAGCACCAGCAGCCGCGGCTGCTGGGCCAGCGCCCGGGCCAGGAGCACCCGTTGCTTCTCCCCGCCGGAGAGGGTGTCGTAGTCGCGCCCCGCCAACGCGGACACGCCGGTCCGGGCGAGGGCCTGCGCGCAGATCCGGCGGTCCTCTTCGGTGTCGCGGTCCAGCGGGCCCTTGTGCGGGTTGCGGCCCATCGCGACCACGTCGGCGACCTTGAGGACGAAGTCGCTCCCGGACTCCTGCACCACCACCGCGGTGCGCCGCGCGGACTCGCGGGCGCTCAGCTCCCACACGTCGGAGCCGTCGACCCGCACCAGTCCCGCTCCCGGGCGCAGCGCGCGGTAGACCGCGCGCAGGAGGGTGGACTTCCCGCTGCCGTTCGGGCCGACGATGCCGACCATCTCCCCCGCACCGACCGCGAGGGCCGCCTCGGTCACGATCGGGGTCCCGCCCAGCGCCACCGACACCCCGTCGACGACGACCAGCGGCGCGTGCCCCTGTGCCGTTCCCGTCATCCGAACCGCGCCTCCCGCCCGACCTCGCGCTGGCGCAGCAGCCAGATGAAGAACGGCACCCCGAACACCGCGGTCACGATGGAGAGCGGCAGTTCGGTCGGCGCGAGGACGACGCGGGCGGCGAGGTCCATCAGGACCATGAACGCCGCCCCGGTCAGCGCCGCGACCGGCAGCAGCCGCCGGTGGTCCGACCCGACCAGCATCCGGCACAGGTGCGGGATGATCAGGCCGACGAACGCGATCGCGCCGCTGACCGCGACCATCACCCCGACCATCACGGAGGTGACCACCAGCATCCGGACCCGGAACCGGGCGACGTCGAGCCCGAGGGACACCGCCGTCTCCTCCCCGGCGAGCAGGGAGTTCAGCGGTCGCGCCTGGGTGAACAGGTAGAGCGTGCCCGCCACCACGCCGACGGCGGGGACGCCCACGTCGTCCCAGGCGGTGGACCCCAGGCTGCCGAACAGCCAGGTGAGCACGCCCTGCACGTCGTGGGGGTTCGCGCGCAGCAGCAACAACCCGTAGAGGGCCTGGAAGAGGTACGCCAGCGACACCCCGGCCAGGATCAGCCGGAACGGGGTGACCCGTCCCGCGCGCTGGGCCAGCAGGTACACCAGCAGGGTCGCGACCAGCGCGCCGGCGAACGCGGCCGACGACAGGCCCAGCCCGGCTACCGAGGCGGAGCCGACCACCAGCACCAGCACGGCGCCGAAGGAGGCGCCGGAGGAGACGCCGAGCAGGTACGGGTCCGCGAGCGGGTTGCGCACCACCGCCTGCAGCACGACCCCGACCGCGGCCAGGCCCGCGCCGACCACCGCGCCGAGCAGCGCCCGGGGAAGTCGGAACTGCCAGACGATCTGGGTGAACACGGGGTCGTCGGGTTTCGCGAACCAGTCCGAGGAGATGTTGTAGAGCACCACCTGCACGGTGTCCCGCAGGGGGACCCGCACCGGGCCGAGGGAGGTGCCCAGGGCGATGGCGGCCACCACGGCGGCGCCCAGGCCGAGCAGCAGCGCCGCCCGGCCGGCCGCGCGGCGTCGTGGCGGGCGTGCCGGGTCCTCGACCGGGTGAAGGTCGGTGTCGGGTGCGACCGGCGTCATTTCTCACCCGAGGGGGTCGTCGGCGACGTGGTCGGCGCGGCGTCGGCGAAGGCGTCCGGGTGCAGCACCCGGGCGAGCCTCTCGACGGTGTCGACGTAGCGCAGGCCGGGCGTGTTGGCGGAGTCGTAGGTGACGGTGTACCGCTCGTCCTTGCTCGCCCGCATCTCGGGGAACATGCGGTACAGGTAGTCGACCCTGGCCGCGAGGTCCTTGTCGCTGTTGGCGCTGGCCCCGACCAGGAACACCGCGGGGTCGGTGGCGGCCACCTGCTCCTGCGAGACCTGGAGGAAGCCCCTGCGCCCCCCGCCGACGTCACCGAAGACGTTCACGCCGCCCGCCAGGCCGATCACCTCGTTGACGAGGGCGTCCCGGCTGCCCGTCCGGATCGGGCCCTCGCCGCCGTAGTAGTAGAACACCGGGACCGGTTCCCTGCCCGCGACCCGCCTCTGCACCTCGGCGACGCGCGCCTTCAGCCCGTCGCTCACCGCCTTCGCCCTGTCCTCGACGTCGAAGATGCGGCCGAGGTCGGCGAGGGCGCGGTGGGTGAACGCGGTCTGGACCGGGTTCTCGCCGGGGCACACCAGGGCGTACACCTGCGCGCCGATGGACTGGAAGTCCTCGATCGTGGCCAGGCCCGGGGCCAGGTGTTCGGGTCCGCCGTACTCGGAGTTGACGTAGGCGAACATCATGTCGGGCCGCAACCCGAACATCTTCTCCCTGCCCACCGGGACGTACGCGTCGGGGGACTCGTCCGGGACCCGGTCGAAGTCCGCGGCCTGGTCGGGCAGCGGGGGGTCGATCGGCTTGATCTGGGCGACCGCCCGATCACCCAGCCCCAGTTCGAAGAAGATTTCCGCCGCCGGTTGGAATCCCAGGAAGACCCGGCTCGGGGCCTTCTCGAACGTGACCCGGCGGCCGCAGTTCTCCACCGTCACCGGGTAGTGGTCGGAGGCTCCCGGCGAATTCGGCGGATCGTCCCCGTTCGACGCGCCTTCGCTTCCGGCGCACCCGCCCGCCAGGACCGACATCGCGAACAAGGCAGCCGCCAACGGCCGGAAGCGGCCACGTCCCGCCCTGACCGGCACGTGATTCCCAGGCATCGAAGACCTCCACCATCCCGCCTCGGTCGCGATCGAAGACCACACCCCTGGTGAGCCCGTGCACGGGCAGCACTAAGACGTGAACGTTCAGGGGTGGTCGGTAGCCATCCTCTTGGAGGGCCGATCACCGCACAGCGCGTTTGTGATTCACATCACACAGCTTTTCGATCTTTTCGAGTAATCGGCACCCCACAAAGGAGACGGAATTTTATTCGCATGTTTGCATACGTCGCCGAAGTTTCCGGGGAGCGGCTCGGCGCCGGGCCGAGACGCCGCCCGGGGCCGGGCCGACCGGCGGCGACCGACCCCGGGTGACCGGCGCTCAGCCCGCCGCCATGACCTCCTCGCAGATCATGTCGAGGTCCTCGCGGAAGTCCCGCACCACGAAGGCGTCCGACAGCGGTTCGCCCGCGTGGACCCGGGCCGCCTCCTCGATCGCACCCTCGTAGCGGGCGAGGAGCTTGTCGATGGTCGGGCAGTCCACCCCCAGGTACCGGGCGACGCCCTGGATCACCTTCGTCCGGTAGTAGTCCTCCTTCGGCATCCTCGGGACGTCCCACCGCCCCTCGCCGTTGACGAAGATCCGGCGCAGGGGGACCGCCGAGAAGTCGAAGTACCTGCCTTCGGCGTCGGGTTCGGAGAACGGGTCGACCAACAACGAGGCATAACGGACGTACACCAGGTAGTCCTGGTGCACGGGCGGCAACTCCTCGAATCGCTCGACATCGGCGCGCGAGATGCTCTCCGGGCGGACGGGATAGCTGTCGTCGACCATGAACCGGAGCAGGTTGACGCCTTTCAGGCCCATCTTCCCGACGATGTGGCCCACTTCTTTCCACTGGTTCACGATGTCGTTGACCAGGGCGGGCGTGATCGGCCCCTCGGGCACCAGCTTGTACACGTACTTGATCGGCTCGGACTCGAAGAAGACCGCGTTCAGCGATATCTCGTTCATGAACAACGCCGGGTGGACGTACAGGGATATGTTCCTGGTCTCCGCCTCGATCGGCGCGCCCATGACCTCCATGTCCACGCCCACGTGCCGGTGGACGTCGCACAGCAGGTCCAGGTTCTCCGAGCGCCCCCGGCTGGAACCGACGTACAGCCTCTTCTTGATCGCCGCCGTCAGGACGTGGTGCGACGGCGTGCCGTCCCACCACCGGGTGCCGCCCAGGTAGCTGGACAGGCTGATCACCTCGGCGTCCACGCCGAGGCCGCGCAGGTAGTTCCGCACGAGGTAGTTCGAGCCGAAGGTCGGCGACACCAGGACGACGCACCCCACCCGGCCCAGCACGCGCCGGTCGATCCGGCGCAGCACCCGCGTGTAGGCGTCCGCGGTCACCGCCAGGACGAGCGTGTTCCACTCGCCGGTGACCGCTTCGTAGCCCTGGTACAGCTCGTCGACCCGGCACTCGCCCGCCGCCGCGCGGTGCTGGTCGTTCTGGACGTCGACCCGGACCGCCCGCCCGTTGCCCTCCAGGGCCGAGAAGAACGTGGCCGAGCGGGCGGACTCCCGGCCCGCGATCCCGACCGCGGATCCCAGTCGCTCCTTCACCATCACGGCCAACTGCACCGAGGTCGGCCCGGTCCCGGCGATCAAGACCCGCCCGAGGTCACTCATGCATCTCCCCATCCACGCGATGAAACGGTTGAGCGGTCAAGCCTTCACGTACAGCGCCACGTCGAAGATGTGCTCCGGGCGGAGGACCTGTTCGGCGACCTTCCACTTCCGGGGGTCGACGGGCTCCATCGGGTAGTTGAACAGGGACTTCAGGTCGTCCCCGTACCTCATCACCACCACCACGTCGTCCCGCGTGGACGAGTGGATCGCGTGCAGGAGGTCGTACTTCACCGGCACGGTCGAGCTGAAGATGACGTGCGACGCCTCCGCGGTGAACGGCAGGTCCTCCACCGACACCCGTTCCAGCCTGATGTCCAGCCCGCTCCCCAGCGTCTTCACGACCCGCTGGCCCAGGTCGACGGCCTCCTCGTCGATGTCCACGCCGACCACGGTGGCGCCGGTGCGCCTGGCGATGCGCAGCGGGCTCATCGGGAACGACCCCGAGCCGACCAGCAGCACCTTGGACGAGGGGGTCAACCGGAAGGTGCCGAACTCCACCTCGATGCCGGACTCGATGTTGTCGAAGTACCCGGCCGACGCGGTGCGGCCGTCCAGCAGGTTCAGCGCCCGGTACTTCTCCATGATCGCCGCGCAGCGCGCGGACTGCGACCTCAGCTCGGCGACGAGGCGCATGAAACCGGGTGCGCTCTCACGCTGGAGCGCGTCCCACGCCTCGTGGTGCCGGGCGTCGGTCACGAATGCGGAGTAGTCGCCCACGACGCGTTCCATCTCCGGGCCGTGACGAGTGGTCCCGTCGTACTCGGCCGCTGATCCCCGGAGCGCGTGCAGGTGTTCTTCCATCAACCGGACCAGATCTGCGGTGCCCATTCCACTCCTTGCCGATCGTTCACCGAACCGACATCAGGCCGCCTGCTGCCGCAAGTACGCTTTCCCCTCGGCCACGATCCGGACGGACCCTTCGACCCTGATACCGGACAGACCATTCGGCGCGTAGTCCGCCGTCACCTTCATCGTGCCCCCGGGTTGGACCACGCTCGTCACGACGGACGAATTGTTCTTCCAGGCCAGATAAGCCCCGAGCGACGCCGTGCCCGACCCGCACCCCCTCTCCCAGACCATGCTGCCCAAAGGCGGCACGTGGACGAGCGGGGCCATTCGACCGGTGTCCGGGTCGTACAACATGACGCCTATCAGGGAGAGGTTCGACGACTCCCCGAGCCGCACCGCCAGCGATTGCGCCTTCCTCCTGGCGACGCGGTCGTGCAAACCGGTCTCGATCACCACGTGCAGCGAGTCGTCGTACCAGACGAAGGTGGAGCCGTCGCCGACCTCGCGCACCGGCGGGCGGTGCTCCACGAGCCGGGGGACCGGCATGGCGAGTTCGCACACGTACTCGGCGCTGCGCCTCACCACCCGGCAGGTGAGCAGGTCGTCGGTCCCCGATGCCTCCATCACCACGTCCGCCGAGCGGCCGACCCCCAGGTCGTCCTCCGCCGCGGTCAGGGCCGCCAGGGCCATGCACGCGTTGCCGCAGAACTCGCCCCCCGCCATGTGCAGGCCGATGTCCGCGTCCGGCGACCCCGACTTCTGCACGAATCCCACCTGCTCGGCGTGGACGTGCTCGTAGGCCATGATCTGCCGGGCTATGTCCCGGTACTCCTCCGCCGGGTTCTCACTCCGGACGAGGATGGTCATGTTCTGCGTCGGGCTCAACTTCACGAAGTCGATTTCACGACTGATCAAGGACCGCCCCCGAGGAGGAGAAACCCGTCGGAACACCCGCCGTTAATCGTCGCGGCCGGCCCCCGATCAGCGGGTCGAATTGTGCGCGAGCGAGACCGTTCCCCACCGAACCCTCCCGAATCCCCTTGCAAGCCGGCCTTGAGCGCATTCCCGTCAACGACGTGTGCGGCCTTTGACCGAGTCGGTCGGCGCACGCCTGTCGACCTGACCGACCTCCAGCCGACCAGGACGCGGTCCGTTCGTCAAGGGAGTGGGACCGCAAGACGACGAAGTTCCCCCGTGGCAGCGAATGTGATATGAGCCCTGTTCAACACCCGCCGGCACGACAACCGAATCGCCTCGTGCACCGGACAATTCCACATCACTTGTCCGATGAGCCGGCGGTCCCGGGCGACTTCGTGGAACGCCACCCGTCCGGACGCGCTCGGACCGCGAGCCGGACCCGGCGCGCCCGCCGGGCGGGCGGCCGGCCACGACCCCGGCCCGCCCGGGAACCGGAACGCTCCGCCATCCGACCACTGGGATGTCGGCGGGTGGGCACGGGGCTGCCCGGCCGACGTGACCGGGGCGAAGGAGGAGCATGTCCGACCGCCACCCGCGCGTCACCCTGTGCCGCGCGTGCTGCTGCGGCACCAACCCCAAGCACTCCGAAGCCGACCACGACCGGCGGTTGCGCGTCCTGCAGGAGGCCCGGGACGGCCCCGTCGAGGTCCGCCAGTCCGACTGCCTGGGGATCTGCGACCACTCCGACGTCCTGGTCGTCCACCCCTCCCCCGCCGCGCGCGCCGCGGGGGCCAAACCCGTCTGGCTGGGGCGCGTGCAGGACGAGGCCGCGCTGGAGGGCGTCGTCGGCTGGCTGTGCTCCGGTGGTCCCGGCCTCGCCCCGCCACCGCCCTCGGTCCGGGACAGGCGGATCACACCGCCGAACCTGCCCGCCTCGCGACGGCCGGACTGAAGCGACCCGGCGCGTCCCCGCCCACCGCACCGGGAGAGACGCCCCGCCACAACGGCTCAGCGGTCCCGCGCCGCTGCCCGGAACCGGTCGGCGAGGTCGTTCAGCTGCCCGGGGTCGCTCCCCGTGCGGTGGCCCAGTTCCACGTCCCCCAACCAGCCGCGCACGTAGTGGATCATGTCGGGCAGCCGGGCCGCGGTCGCCCGGCCGAGCATGCCGGTGACCCTGGCCGTGCCCGCTCCCCCTGTGCCCACTCCCCCCGGGACGGCCTCCTGCGGGACGGCCTCCTGCGGGCGGGTGACCGAGGGCGTCCCCGCCGGGGCCTCGTCCAGGACCACGTCCAGGGCGGTCCAGTCGGTGCCCGCCAGTTCGCCGTGCACGGCCCGCACCGCGGTGCGGAGGTCGTCCACCTCGTCCCGCCGCACGCCGAGTTCGGAGAGCTGCGCGTCGCTGAGCTCCCGGACCTCCCGCACGACCTGCCGCAGCAGGTCGAACTCGCCGGTCCGCAACCGGACGACACCTTCGCCGGGGAGTTCCCGCCCCTCAGAGGTCATCGAAGTAGTCCCTTCCGTTCCTCGGCGTGAACACCGTGCCCCGGTCGCCGTCCTCGATGACCAGGGCCTGCTTGTCGGGGTCCCAGTGGGCGACCCGCCCGTTGCCGGGGTACTTGGTCTCCACGCCCGGCACCTGCCGCTCGAGCACCCCGTCGACGTAGTGGGCGAGGTCCTCGTCGCGGACGCCCCGGACGTAGTGGTCGCCGTCGCCCTTGAGCGCCCGCCGGTCCGCGTGCCGGACGATCTCCCTGGCGGCCGGCAGCACCGGGACCTCGTCGCGCACGTCGGTCTCCAGCGGGCGCTCCTCGCGCAGCGAGCGCCTGGCCGCGCCCTCGGCGGGCTCCTCCCGCCCGGCCGCCCGGTCGCCGGCCTCCACCGACCCGTCGGACTCGGCGGGCCGGTCGGGCTCGGCGGGCCGGTCGGACTCGGCGGGCCGGTCGGGGACCACCGGCGCCTCGGGCGGTCCGCTCGTGTCCGCGCTCATCGGTCACCCCCCGCCCGGTCGGTGAGGTCCAGCGTCGTCAACGGCCACGTCGTGCCCAGGCCCAGGAAGCCCGTGACGGCGAGGAACCTCCGGTCCAGGGGGCGCACGCGGCTCAACTCGGCCAACGCCCGCTCGTAGAGCGGCGGCGAGCCGCCTCCGGTGATCACCGCGTCGTCGGGCAGCCAGCTGTCGGGGTGGGCCTCCAGGTCCGCGAGCTGCTCGGCGACGGTGCCACCGGTCAGGTGCAGGCCCCGTTCGGCCCAGCTCGCCGTGTCGGGGTGGGGTCCGGCGCGCGGGTCCGCCTCCACCAGCGCGCGGACCACGTCGAACCACCGGTACTTGCCCGCCTGCCACCACACCTCGTCCCCGGCGCACGGTGCGGCGTCCCCGCGCGCGGTGGCCAGCGCGGAGGCCGCGACGTGCTCGGCCAGCGCCTCGGGTTGGTAGTGGGCCGCCAGCCCGCCGTACCGCCGGTCGACCGCGGTCTGCGCGCGGTGGGCGATGGCGCACTCCAGCGTGCGGGCGTCGGACCGCGCGGCCAGGCCCGCCAGCCACGCGCGCTCCGGCCGGGGCGCCGGCCGCCCCACGAGGTGCGCCACGACGAGCAGTTCGATCCAGAGCACGAGCCGGGGGTCCTCGGCGAACGCCGCGGCGGCGTCCACCTCCCGCAGCAGGCAGGCCCGCGCCCGGCACGTCGGTCCGCAGGCCGCGCTGCGGGTGCCCCTGATCGCCGCCTCGGCGCCGCCGCCCCGCTCCTCCCGGTCCTCGCCCAGCGGCACGGTCACCCGCACGGGGCGGTCCATGCCGTCGGCGAACACCACCGCTCGGCCGGGCGGCAACGACACCACGTGCCGGGACTGCGCCTCGTCCAGGTTCATGGTCGCGCCGACGGCGTCGCGGTCGTCCGCGGCGGGCAGCCTGTGGACGATCTTCAGCGCGGTGTTCTTGACGACGTCCGGCACGATCTTCGACGGGATCTGCTCGGCCACCACGATCCCCTCCCCGTAGGCGCGGATCTCGGCCAGCAGGGAGGTGAACAGGTCCACGGCGTGCGCGGTCGGCGAACCCGGCTCGGCGCGCTTGAGCAGCCGGTGCGCCTCCTCCAGCACGGTGACGTGCCGCAACCCGCCGCCCGTGCTTCCCGCCCGGCGGGACCGCAGGTGCTCGTGCAGGCGGATCAGCACGACACCGATGAAGAACGCCTTGTCCTGGTCGTTGCCGATGTCCTCGACCTCCAGCACCACGTTGCGGCGCAGGAGTTCCGCGACGTCCAGCGGGTGGCCGCCCTCGAAGAAGCGGCCCGGCGTGCCCAGGCGCAGCGAGCCGAGCCGCACGTCGATGAATCCCTTGACGTTGTCGGTGACCTCCTTGCCGTAGCCGATGCCGTCGACGACCTCCAGGGCCACCCGCCTCAGGTCGGCCAGGGTCGGGTGCCTCGGCGTCACCCCGCGCAGGCGCGACCCGCCCAGCACGGTGTTCCAGCCCAGTTCGGCGTAACAGCGGTTCAGGGCGTGGCCGAGCACCTGGGGGAACGGCTCGTCGGCCTCGAACGCCGCCAGGAACAGCGCCCGGACCAGGTCGATGTGCGTCTGCACGGGGAAGCCCGGCTCCGGTTCGAGCGGGTTGAGGCCGACCGGGACGGCGTCCGGGTCGCCCGGCCTGATCACCGTCACCGAGCCGTCGCCGAGGCGGCCGGCCATCGCCGCGTACTCCGCCTTCGCCGGCTCCACCACCAGCCACGGCACACCCGCGTGGTGCAACTGCTCCAGCAGGTGCCGCACGGTCTGCGACTTGCCCGCGCCGGTCGCGCCCGCGACGAGGACGTGGCGGTTCAGGGTGGCCTCGCCGACGGTGAGGGCGCCCGCCGGTCGGTCCGCGTCGTCGAGCACCGTGCCGAGGCCGAGGAACCCGTTCGTCTCGGGGGTGAGGTCGAACGCGGCGGGCTCGGTCAGCCGGATCCCCGGCAGTTCGCGCCTCGGCGGCCGGGCCAGCGCGGCCACCAGTTCCGCGCCCGAGGTGAACGGCGAATCGGGCACGGCCGCCGCCAGCACCCGGTCGAGGGAGTCCGCCCGGCTCGCCGGCGCGAGCGCGTACGGCAGGTCGTCCAGGTCGCTCGCGCCGCACAGCAGGGCCGCCGCCCGGTGCGCGCCGGCGTCGTCCCGCCCGGCCACCAGGACGTGCACGCGCCACAGGCCGGTCGCGCGGGCGAGGGACAGCTCCCGGTAGCGGCCTTCGGCGCGGTGCAGCGCGATCCGGCTGGACTCCAGCCGCGCCTCGCGGCGCAGCGGCGGGATCGAGACCTCCAAAGTGGACAGTTCCTCGTCCGCGTGGCCGGGCGTCAGCGGCTGGGCGACGGTGAGCCAGGCGAACGACTCGCCGAGGTGCGCGACGTAGTCGTCGAACGCACCCCTGACCGGGGGGCGCCGCCCCCCGCCCGCCGGCTGCCACAGCGCGTCGAACCGGCCGGCGCAGCGCACCCAGGAGGGGAAGTCGCGCCAGCCGGCGAGGACCTCGCCGGCGTCGACGACCTCCGCGGTGCTGCCGGGCGGGTACAGCAGCGGGACGGCGTCGCCCGGTCGTCCCGACCCCGGCGCGGGCGGGAAACCGGGGCTGCCGCCGAACAGCACCCGCACCCGGGGGTCCCCCGCGACCCGCTGCCACGCCGCGAAGACGACCCCGCGGTCCGCGAGTTCCGCGTGCGCGGCGGTCAGCGCGGCGAACAGCTGCGCGGGCACCGGGTCGGGGTCGGCGGCGGCACGCGGCACCGACGTCAGCCGGAACACCCGCGCGCCGCCGAACAGCCCGGGGTCAAGCACCGCGGACCCCCTCCGCCGGCGCGGGGCCGCCGACCACACCGGGCAGCAGGGTGATGCCGGGGTTGCAGTCGCCCGGCACGACCCGGCGACGGCCGTCGCCGCCCTGCTCGACGAGGATGAACGCCGTCGGCGGCAGGCCCTGGAGCTGGGTGGGTTCGACGGTGAACTCGTAGACCCGCGATTCGGTGGCGCCGGTGCTCACCGAGTCGGAGAACGCGTAGTTCGCGGTGCGCTGCCAGGTGTCCGACCGCGAGGTGGCCGTGCCCGTCGAGCCGCCGCTGGTGCCGGCCCTGCGGTGGAACCACCTCGCCGCGTCGGGCCGGCTGCTGTGGGCGCCCTCGTTGCGCGAGGTGCTGGTCTGGGTCCCCGAGGACTCGGTGTGACCCTCGGTGAAGCCCCGACCGACCTGACGGGTGACCTGGCTGATCCGGAAGGTGTGCTCGCGGCCGATGAACTCCGCCGCGAGCCTGGCCTCCTCGTGGTTGCCCAGCCGCATCAGGATCGTCGTGCTGTCGGCGCCGCCGAGGAGGCGCGTGAGGTCGCCGCGCAGGTGCTCCAGCATCAGCACCAGGCGCGCGCCGCAGCGCCGCGCCTGGCGGGCCAGGTCCTCCAGGCCCTCCGGTCCGATCCGGTCCGCACCCGCCACGAACACCGCGTCCCGGTCCGCCCGCCCTCGGCGCACGCGCACGGCGTGCAGCACCCGCTCGAACAGCACCCGGTCGAGGAAGTCCTTCCGGCGCGGGTGCGAGCCCTCTGTGGCCAGC
>NZ_JBHWIE010000210.1:0-12998 GCF_042732085.1 Actinosynnema sp. NPDC059797 | reverse complement strand
CAGGCACGACGCTGTTCACGAGGCCGGTGCGCAGCGCCTCCTCCGCGCCGACCCGCCGGCCGGTGAGGCAGATCTCGGCCGCCCGCGAGTAGCCGACCAGGCGCACCAGCGGGAGGGTGCCGCCCAGGTCCGGGACCAGGCCCAGGGACGTTTCGGCCATGCTGAAGCGGGCGTCGTCGGCGGCTACGCGGAAGTCGCACGCCAGGGCCAGTTGGAAGCCCGCGCCGATGGCGTGGCCCCGCACCGCGGCGATCGTCACCCGCGCCGGGTCGCGCAGCCAGCGGAAGCCCTCTTGGAATTCCGCGATCAGCGCGGCGCCGGCTTCGGGGCCCCGCGCGGTGATCTCCGCGAAGCCCGGTTCGCCCGCCACCCCCTCGCCGGTGAACATGCGCCGGTCCAGGCCTGCCGAGAAGGCACGACCGGAGCCCCGGACGACCACCACGCGGACGTCCGGGTCCAGCTGTTCGCCGATCGTCCGCAACGCCACCCAGGTGGACGGCGTCTGTGCGTTGAGCACGTCGGGACGGTCGAGGGTGATCGTGGCGCGCGCCCCGTCGACCTCGAACCGCACGCCCCCGCGTTCCAGCAGGTCGGCGTCGATGGGGGTCGGTGCCGACATGCTTGAACCTCCGGTGTCGGGTGGGCGCCGTCTCTCCTCGGCGCCTCGTGGTTACCGGAGGGTAGCTTACTTCTTCTTCGTGCGGGTGGCGCCACCGCGACCGCGCAGCTGCACACCGGATTCGCTGAGCACCCGGTGCACGAAGCCGTAGGAGCGCCCGGTCGATTCGGCCAACGCCCGGATGCTCGCGCCCTTTTCGTACTTCTTCTTCAGGTCAGCGGCCAGCTTGTCCCGCGTGGCGCCGGTGATCCGGGCGCCCTTCTTCAGGTCAGCCACCTTGTCCCGCCTTCCGTAGACAGCAGGTCGGGCCTTCGTAAGCCCCTGTCGTCGCAATGATCGAACACGAAGACCAAGAACGCCAGGTGATCAAGCGAAATGATCGGCGAGCGGTCGTCCGGTCACGGAGAGTCGATCATCACTCACTTCAGGGGTTTGGAACGGGAAAACCCTTGCCCTCACGCCAACTGCACGAGTTCGAGGTACTCCTCGGACCAGTGGTCCTCGGTCCCGTCGGGCAGCAGGATCACCCGCTCGGGCTCTAGGGCTTCGACGGCGCCCGGGTCGTGGGTGACGAGCACGACCGCGCCCTCGTAGCGGCGCAGCGCGTCGAGCACCTGCTCGCGGCTGGCCGGGTCGAGGTTGTTGGTCGGCTCGTCGAGCAGCAGCACGTTGGCCGCGCTCGACACGAGGCCCGCGAGCGCGAGCCGGGTCTTCTCGCCGCCGGAGAGGGTGCCCGCCGGCTGGTCGAGCTGCTCGCCGCTGAACAGGAACGTGCCCAGCAGCGACCGCAGCTGCTGCTCGGGCACGTCGGGCGCGGCGTGGCGGATGTTCTGCCACACGCTGGCCTGGTGGTCGAGCGTCTCGTGCTCCTGCGCGAAGTAGCCGAGCTTGAGCCCGTGCCCCTTCAGCACCTCGCCGCTGTCGGGGCGCTCCATGGAGCCGATCAGCCGCAGCAGGGTGGTCTTGCCCGCGCCGTTGAGGCCCAGGATCACCACGCGCGAGCCGCGGTCGATGGCGAGGTCGACGCCGGAGAACACCTCCAGCGAGCCGTAGGACTTGCTGAGGTTCTCGGCGGTGAGGGGCGTCCTGCCGCACGGCGCGGGCTGCGGGAAGCGGATCTTGGCGACCTTGTCGGCCTGGCGGGTCTCCTCCAGGCCGGCCAGCAGCTTCTCGGCGCGGCGGGCCATGTTCTGCGCGGCGACGGCCTTGGTGGCCTTGGCGCGCATCTTGTCTGCCTGCGCCATGAGCGCGCCGGCCTTCTTCTCGGCGTTGGCGCGTT
The DNA here is from genome assembly GCF_042732085.1 of Actinosynnema sp. NPDC059797. Lineage (NCBI taxonomy): Bacteria > Bacillati > Actinomycetota > Actinomycetes > Pseudonocardiales > Pseudonocardiaceae > Actinosynnema > Actinosynnema sp. NPDC059797. The sequence continues at coordinate 11,100 of NZ_JBHWIE010000210.1, read as the reverse complement.
CGCGGCGGCGGCGCTTCTCGTCGGCGGCGCGGGCTTCGAGGTACTTCTTCCAGCCCATGTTGTAGATGTCGACCTCGCCGCGCGTGGCGTCGAGGAACCACACCTTGTTGACCACGTCGTCGAGCAGCTCGACGTCGTGGCTGATCACGACGAGGCCGCCCTCGTGCGACTTGAGGAACCCCCGCAGCCACGCGATGGAGTCGGCGTCGAGGTGGTTGGTGGGCTCGTCGATGAGCAGGATGGTGCTGGACTTGCCGCCCGCGCCCGCCTCGGAGGCGGCGAACAGGATGCGGGCCAGCTCGACGCGGCGGCGCTGACCGCCGGACAGGGTGCGCAGCGGCTGGGCGAGCACCCGGTCGGCCAGGCCGAGGTTGGAGCAGATGCGGGCGGCCTCGCTCTCGGCCGCGTACCCGCCGAGGGCGGCGAACCGCTCCTCCAGCCGGCCGTACTTGCGCACGGCGTCCTGGAGCGCGGTGTCGTCGGCCAGCTCCGCCATGGCGGTCTGCATCTTCTCCATGTCGCGGAGCAGCTGGTCCAGGCCCCGGGCGGAGAGCACGCGGTCCTTGGCGATGACGGACAGGTCGCCCTCGCGCGGGTCCTGGGGCAGGTAGCCCAGCTCGCCGCTGCGGCGCACCTCGCCCGCGTAGGGCTGGCCCTCGCCGGCCAGGACGCGCAGCGAGGTGGTCTTGCCGGCGCCGTTGCGGCCGACGAGGCCGATGCGGTCGCCCGCCTGGACGCGCAGGGTGGCGTCGGAGAGCAGGATGCGCGAACCGGCGCGCAACTCCAGGTCGGTTGCGGTGATCACAGGTGAGAACTCCGGGGTGTGGTCGTGCGGGGTCGACGGCGCAGCTCGCGCGGGACCTACTCGATCAAGATGACCACGCACCCAGTCTACGGGGTGGGCGCCACCCCGTTTCGGACATGTGTGCAGGCGCATAGATTGCGCCCATGACTTCCGACTTCGCGGGCAAGGTCGCACTGGTCACGGGCGCGAGCCGGGGCATCGGCCTCGGGATCGCGCTGGAACTGCTCACGCGGGGGGCGTCGGTGGCGATCACCGGCCGCAAACCGGAGGCGCTCGCCGAGGCGGCGGCCGGGCTGGCCGAGACCTCGGGCGCGTCACCGGACCGCGTGCTGGCGGTGACGGGCAACGCGGGCGACGCCGACGACCGCGCGAAGGCCGTCCAACTGGTGGTGGAGCGGTTCGGGCGGCTGGACGTGCTGGTGAACAACACGGGCATCAACCCCGTGTTCGGCCCCCTGGTGGACGCCGACCTGGACGCGGTGCAGAAGATCTTCAACACGAACGTCGTGGCGGCGCTGGGGTTCGTGCAGCTGGCCTGGCGGGCGTGGATGAGGGAGCACGGCGGGGCGGTGGTGAACATCGCGTCGGTGGGCGGCCTGCGGTCCACCGGGGCGATCGGCGCGTACGGGGCGAGCAAGGCCGCGCTGATCCGGCTGACCGAGGAGCTGGCGTGGCAGCTCGGGCCGGGGGTGCGGGTGAACGCGGTGGCGCCGGCCGTGGTGAAGACGCGTTTCGCCGAGGCCCTCTACACGGGGCGCGAGGAGGAGGCGGCCGCCGCCTACCCGATGAAGCGGCTCGGGACGCCGGAGGACGTGGCGCGGTTGGTGGCGTTCCTGGCGTCGGACGCGGCGGAGTGGATCACCGGCGAGACGGTGCGCGTGGACGGCGGGCTGCTCGCCACCGGCACGCTGGGGTAGATCTGCGAGAGGGCTGGACCGGCGGCGGTGCGGCGTGCGCGCACCCGGCGCGACGGGAGCCGACCGGCACGACGGGAGCCGACCGGCGCGGTGGGGCCGACCGGCGCGACGGGAACCAACCGGCTGGGCGGGAGTCGGCCGGCCTGGTGGGAGTCGGCCGGCTGGGTGGACTCGGCTGGCGAGGGCGGCCATGCGCACGGCCCGGTGCCGCTGACAGGCCCGGTACGGCTGCCGGCGGGGTGGTTCGGGCGGGTTTTGCCCACCGTGCGTCCGGGGCCGTCTGCGGGGCCGTGAGGGCGGTCAGGCTCGTCTTGCCGCCGCTCCGGGCCGGGGCGCGGGCCGGGGCGGGCCGGGCCGCGGTCAGCACGCGGCTCGGGTAGGGCGGCGCGCCGGCTCGCGCGGCGACGGAGCCGGCCAGGTGGGGTGTGGCCACATTCCGCCAACGGCGGGCGCGCGGGGCCGGTCAGCCGAGAGGCGCGCGGGGCCGGTCAGCCGGGAGGCGTCGCCGTGGTGGAGAGCGGGACGGGCGCTGTCGTGGTGGAGGCCGGCCGCCCCGACGAGGACCGGCTGGTGGTGCTCGTCCGGTTCTGGTGGGTGGTGGTGGGTGGGGTGGTGATGGTGGGTTCCGGTGCTCCTTGCGTCGTCGGTGACGTCTCGATCGTCCGCGGTGGCGAGGTGGCCGGCGCGGTGGGGTGGGTGGTGTTCGAGGCGGGCGGGTCGGCGGGGGTGCTCTCGGTCGGGTCGGGCGCCCGGTTGAGGGCGAAGGCGACCACCACCGCCACCAGTGCGGCGGTGCCGGCGCCCGTGGCGGCCACGGCGGCGGTGCGGCGGCGCCGTTTGACCCCGGTGCCCAGGTGGACGATGTCGAGGGCGCCGAACGTGCGCGGCCGGGGCTGGACGTTCAGCTCCTCGAACATCTTCTTCAACTCGTCCTCAAGCACCGCGCGACACCTCCCACAGCGAGCCGAACTCCGGTCCCAGACTCTGCTTCAACGCCTTGAGCCCCCGGTTGGTGTTGCTCTTCACCGTCCCGACGGAGCACCCGAGGACGGCGGCCGTCTCCTGCACGCCCAGGTCGTGCCAGTAGCGCAGCACGAGCACCGCCCGCTGCTTCGCGGGCACCTCCGCGAGTGCCTGCCACACGACCAGCCTGTCCTCGCTCAACACCCCCGCCGACGGCGCCTCCGGCGGGGTGTCGGTGAGCTTCTCCCGTTTCCAGCGCACCCGGCGACGCTCGGCCAGGAAGGTGCGCACCACGATCTGCCTGAGGTAGGCGTCCAGGCCGTCCTGGTGCGCCAGCTTCGGCCCCACCAGGTAGAGCTTGAGGAACGCGGATTGCACCAGGTCTTCGGCCTCGTGGTGGTTGCCGCACAACAAGAACGCGGTGAAGCGCATCGAGTCGGCGCACCGGTCGAAGTGGCGGGTGAACTCCGCGTCCCAGCTCACGTGCTCAGCGCTCCGCGGCCGGCGGTTCCGTCGTGGTGGGGACGGGCCGCGTGGTGGTGGGAGGCGGGGTGGTGCGCGTCACCTCCACCGGCTTGGTGGTGGTGACCGGCGGGGGCGTGGTCCACGTCGGGCGCGGCGAGGTGGTGGGACCCGGCGAGGTCTCGATCGGCCGCGGCGAGGTGGTGGTGGGGTTCGGGCTGGTCGGGTGCATGCTCGTGGGGCCCGGCGTGGTGGGGTGCGGCGAGGTGGGGTGCGGCGAGGTGGGGATCCCGGTCGGGCTGGTCGGGATCGTGGTGGCCGGGATCGTGGTGGTCGGCGCGACGGTGGTCGTCGGCGCCGGCCGGGGTTCCGGGCCGGGACCGGACGCCAGGGCGGGCACGGCCACCGCCAGGCCGCCCACCACGACGGCTCCGACCGCCAGCACGAGTCGTTTGCGCGGCACAGCTGCTCCTCGGGGGTAGCGGGGGCACCGGGCTCGGCGCCTCTCCACCCCTATGAATGCGGTCGGCCGGGCGGGAGGTTGTCACGGGTTTCAGGCGAGTTCCCGGACGGTGATCTCGACCGCCCTGGCCCGCGCCGCCGCCTCGTCCAGCACGGCCCGGCGGGGCTCGGGCACGTCCAGCACCCGCGGCGACGCCAGGGCGAACACGGCGCTCAACCGGGGGTCGGCGCGCAGCGCGTCCAACGCCTGCCGGTCGCCGCCCAGGACCACCGCGTCCAGCTCGCCCACCCGCGGCGCCAGGACCCGGGCCGCGTCGTCGGCCGCGGCCCGGAGGGCGACCCTAGCCTGCCCCTCCCGCCGCCGCGCGAACCGCTGCTGCGACCAGCCGCCGGCTTTGTTGCGGCCGTGCACGAGGTGACTGCCCGTGGTCGACAGCAGGACCTCGCCGTCGAGGGCCACGCCGACGCTGTGCCCGCCGAGCCGGACGAGCAGCAGCCCGACCCGGCGCGGGGTGAGGGCGTCGGCCAGCAGCGGGGCGAGCACCAGGCCCTCGAACACCCGGCCGGCCGACCACTGGTCACCCGACCACTGGTCACCCGACCACTGGTCACCCGACCGGCGGTCATCGGACACCTGATCGTCGGGTGACACCCGACCGGAGTCGCCCGTAAGAGTGAGGTCGCCGAAGGCCGCCGTCGCCGAGGCCGTCGTCCCGTCCACCGCCGTCACCACGAACCGGCGCCCGGTGACCGCGGTCGTCGCCACCCCTCCGTGCCGGTCGGCGAACCGCTCGAACCACCCGGTCAACCGCTCCGGCTCGACCTCGACGGCGCGCCCGCCACCGGGGACGGGCCGCACCCGGCTCATGCCGGCGCGACCGCGACCCACACGGGCAGCGGGTGCCCGCACTCCGCGGGCGTGAGCCGCTGGACCGCCGCGAACCCGGCCGCGGCCAGCTCGGCGGCGACCTGCTCCGACGACAGCACCCGGTGCCGGGTGGACACGGTGTTCGCCACCTGCCACGCCCCCTCGGCGCGCACCAGCCGCACGACCTCCAGGGCGTAGGACTCGCCGTCCGGCGACCAGTCCCACAGCTGCACGGTCACCTGCCGGTCGTCGCCCCGCCCGGTCACCTTCGGCGGCGGCGCCGTGGGCCGCAGCCGCCCGAGCTTGTCCAGCTCGGGCACGGCCGCCACGAACAGCCCCCCGGGCCTCAGCACCTGCCTGGCCAGCAGCAACGCCGGCGACAGCGCGTTCTCGTGCGCCAGCCTGGGCAGCAGGTCGTCGCTCGCGCGGACCACGTCGACCGGCGGCCCGCCGTGGTGGCGGGCGACGTCGAGCAGGTCGAGCACCGAGCGCGGGCCGGCGCCGAGCACGGCGGCGGCGACCTCCGTCAGGGGGTCCTCCGGCAGGGGCACGAGGTCCTGGGCGGCGGTCACCGGCAACACAGTAGGGGCAACCGATCACGTGCCGCCAACGCAGCCGGGGGCCGGGTGGGCGCCCACCAGGACCGAAGGGATTTCCACCACATCGGCGGCAGCCCGTTGCACAACGTTACCGACGGGTTTACAAAGGATGGAGCAAGAGCGTTCACCACTTGACAGAACGATGTCCACCCCAGTGAACTCGTAACCCGTTCGGCCCAATCATTGACTCCGCTCGGAAGGCACCAACGCCCTGCGTTGGCGGGTAGGGTCACTGGGGCGTGATCTCATGACAGCGGGGAGTCACAATGACCAACGCTGCCGGTCGACCCAACCTGTCCGTCGACGAACTCGACCCGACGGGCCACGGCAGTCTTGCGCAGCTTCTCACCACCGGGCCCTTCCCGGAGGCGTTGAGGGCCGCCATCAAGGCCAGCAGGCTGAGCCTGGACCGCATCCAGCACCGGCTCGCCCTGCGCGGGGTCACGATCAGCGTCGCCACGCTGAGCTACTGGCAGTCGGGTCGTCGTCGTCCCGAGCGGCCGGAGTCGCTGGAGGCGCTGCGCCACCTGGAGACCGTGCTGGGCGTGCCCCAGGCGGGCCTGTCGGCGCTCCTGGGTCCGCCGCGCCCGCGCGGGAGGCGGTCGCGGCCGACCACGATGATGCCGATCGACGCCCTGTGGGAGCGCCGGGAGCGGGTGGCCGACCTGCTCACGAAGGTGGACACCACCTCGGACGTGAAGCTGGGCCGCATCAGCCAGCACGACCGCATCGAGATCGCCGCGGACGGCGGTCAGCGCTCGGTGTGGGTGCGGCAGATCCTGCGCGCGGAGCAGGACGGCCCGGACCGCTGGGCGCTGGTGTTCGAGACCGAGGAGTCCGACGTGCTGCCGCAGGTGGTGAACCTGCGCAACTGCCACCTCGGGCGGGTCGTCGAGGACACCGAGGCCAACATCATGGCCGCGGAGATGATGTTCGACCGGCCGCTGAGCCGCGGCGAGACGATCATCATGGAGTACGAGCTGCTGTTCGCGGAGGGTCACTACCCTGCGGGCAAGAACACCTTCGCCCGCAAGTTCCGGCTGCCGGTGCGGGAGTACGTGATCGAGGTGCGGTTCGACCCGTCGTACCTGCCGGCTCGGTGCCAGCAGTACAGCGTGCCCGCCGGTGACGACACCCCGTCGCGGCGCCGCAACCTGGCCCTGGACGGCGCGGGCGGCGTGCACGCGGTGGCGCTCGGTTTCGGGCCCGGCGTGTTCGGCATCCGCTGGGAGTGGCCGAAGTAACAGGCGTTAAAAAGGGGCCCCGGGACTCGTCCCGGGGCCCCTTCTCGCAACTCAGACGTAACCGTTGACCTTCAGCGAGACCGCGCGGATCGAGCCGCGGTCGGCCGCCGCCGTGTCCACGGCCTTGAACGTCCAGACGCCGTCCGCCGGCTGCTCCAGCAGGGCGCCCAGCGGCGTGGTCGGCCTCCAGGTGCCGGTGAACGGCGCGTTCGCGCTGGTCACCGTGGAGAACGCCCGCGCCGCCGAGTCGTCGAACACGACCTGGCACAGGTTCGAGCCGGTCGAGCCGTTGCGCTGGAACACCGTCGCGCTGACGCCGCTGGGCGCGGTCAGCGTGCCGACCAGGTCACCCACGAACGTGTGGTCGATGCCCACCGTGGTGGAACCGTCCGTGTTCGGGGTGCACTGGGTGCCGTCGACGGACAGCACGACCTTGGACGCGCGGCCCACGCCGGTGACCTCGATCGGCACCGTGGCGCCGAGCGGGTTGTTGTCCGGGATCGCCACCACCGGACCGGTGTACGAGAAGGTCCGCACCTCGTTCGACGGCTGGCCCACGTTCAGCGTGAACGAGGCGGTCGTCGGCGACGTCGAACCCGCGTAGGTGACCCGGGCGTCCAGCTTGACCCCCGTGCCGACCGCGACCGAGGTCGGGACGGACACCTTGAAGGTGTTGGTCACCGTCTGGCCGACCTCGATGTTGCCGTAGTACTTCGAGCGCGGCGCGATCGTCACGCCCGCGGTGGGCGAGGTGAGCACCAGGCTCGTGGAGGCCGCCGTGCCGTCGCCGTTGTTGACCACCGGGACGGTGACCGTCGAGGTGGTGCCCGGCTTGAGGTACTGGCTGCCGTCCGAGTCGTTGACCACGGTCGGGCGCTGCGCCCTGGCCAGCGGCTGCGGCGAGGCACCGGTGTAGGCCAGCGCCAGGTCGGCGCGGACGATGCCGGCGCCGGTGCGGTTGTCCACCCCGGCCTCGGCGATGTCGATCGCGGTGGCGGTCAGCGCCGCCTTCACCTCGGCCGTGGACAGGCCGGGGTTGCCGGACAGGATCAGGCCGGCGATGGCCGCCGCGTTCGGCGCCGCCGCCGACGTGCCGAAGAACGGGTCGAACCCGGGCACGCTGGTCGACACGCCGTCCGCCGCGGTCAGGTCGGGCTTCTGCCTGACCTCGGGCGCCGCGCTGCCGTCGGGCGCGAAGAACACGCGGCGCGGGCCGTCCGAGGTGAACCGCTCGGGATTCTGGGAGCCGTCGAAGGCGCCCGGGAACGGGCCGCGCGGGTTGGCCGGGTCGCCCGGCTCCAGGTCGAACGGCAGCGGCTCGGCCGCCGGGGCGGCGGCGACGCTGATCGCGCCCTTGGCCGCGGAGTGGCCACGGGTCACGCCGGGCGTGGCGAAGCCCTTGGCGCCCGCGGAGTCCTTGAAGCGGCCGCCGAGCGCGGACAGCGACAGGTACTGGTCCTCACCGCGGAACTTGACCACGGCCAGCCGCAGGCCCGCCGAGCTGGCGGGCGTGTTGAGCCGCTCGTAGGGGTCCTGGGTGCCGTCCTGGACGCCCTGGCTGAACGCGACCACGCTGCCCTGCGCGTTCACCAGGTACAGGTCGTAGTCGTTGAACGACGAGCCCAGCGGGTCGGACCAGAACAGCGTCACCGGGACGCCACCGGAGCTCTCCGACAGCGGGTTGACCACCTGCTTCGCCCCCGGCGAGGGGTCGAAGTCGTGGGCCGTGCCCGCGAACTTGCCGATGCCGACGCCGGAGTCGACGAACTGGCCCTCCCAGTGGCCGGAGGTGCCGTCGGCGACGTTGCCCTCGTTGCCCGCGGAGGAGAAGAACAGGGCGCCGTCCGCGGCGACCGCGTCCACCGCGCGGGCGATGACGCCGTCCTGGAACGGCGACTCGTTGAAGTAGAGGACGTCGTCGACGATGACGTCGCAGCCCAGCTCGAAGCGCAGGTCGCGGATGTTGTCGGCGAAGCTCGCGTCACCGTTGAACGCGGTGGCGAAACCCAGGCTGGCGTTGGGCGCGATGTCGTGCAGGATCTCCAGCATCGCGGTGCCCTCGTCGCCCGAGCCCTCCTGGCCGGGCAGCACCTCGACGTTCGCGGGCAGCTCGCCCGCCGCCTGCGAGGCGGCCAGGGAGTCGACGCCGTCGGACAGCGCGCACAGCTTCACGCCGGTGCCGGTGACCCGGAACTCGTCACGCGCCGTGTCGGCCGCGTGCGCCCGGTCGCCCTCACCGGTCGTGGCCGCCGCCCGCACCGAGGCCAGCGCCTCGCGGGTGCGCTTCTCCACGTCCTTCGCCTTGGCCTCCTTGGAGGGGGCCGCGGCCGTGTTCTTCGGGTCCTGCTTGCGGAAGGTCTTGGCCTCCACGGCCGTCTCGACCCGCCGGACGTCGCCGCGGCCCGAGAGCGCGGCGAGCGAGCTCAGCGGGACCTGGGCGCGCACCGTCCGGCCCTCGGCCGAGACCGCGCGGATGCCACCGCCGGCGGCGCGGACGGCGTTGACCAGGTCGTCGGTGACCTTGTGGGCGCGGATGTCCACCAGCACGGTGTTCCCGCTCTGCACCTTCACCCCGGTCTGCACGGACGGGGTGCGGCTCAACGTGCCGGCGTTCGCGCGGCGGCGCTGCTCCACGACGAGCGCGCTGTCCATCTTGGACTCCGCGCCGGAGAGCGACTTCTTGATCTCCTGCAGCGCGGCGATCTGCGCGGCGATCTTGTCCTCGACGCCCTTGGACGCCTTGGTCGGGTCGGCGGAAGCGGGTGACACGACACCCAGGGTCAGCAGCGCGGCGGCGCCGGCTGCGATCAAGGCGGCTCTTCGAGACCGGCGTAGCTGTGAACGCACAGGCGTCTCCCCCACGTTGAGCGTGCCCCCGACGCACGCGACCATCGATCGGGTGTCCCCGATCGAGGGATCAACGTATTGCGCTCATCCAAGTACCGTCTGCCACCGTTCGGCCTACTTCACGACGTGGAATAACCATCACATTTCACAGTACGAAAGCATCCGTCCACAGCTGGCCGGTCCGCCCGGACAGCGCGTCGAGCAGCGCGGCGGCCTGGTTGTCGGTGAGCGAGGCGACGAAGTCGACCACCGCCCGGCCACGGGCCAGCGCCCGCACCGCGTCCGGCCCCGACGGCGCGTCCCCGGTGGCCCCCACCAGCACGGACGGGTCGGTCCGGGCCAGCCTGGCGTACTCGCCGCCGGCCAGCTCCACCAGGTCGTGCAGGCGGCGCGGCAGCCGGTTCGCCTCGTGCCGGTCGGTCACCCACTGCTCCAGCGCCTCCACCAGCGCCGTCAGCAACCGCGCCTGGCCCCGCTGGTGCAGCGCCAGGTCCGGGCGGAGCAGCACGAACCGCCGGTGCACGAACTTCAGCACCTGCACCTCGTGCCACTGCCGCACCGCCAGCACCACGTGCCCCGAGCGCGTCGTCGGCTCCTCGACCACCCCGACCGCGTCGACCAGGCGGCGCGTCCACCGGGCGGAGAACCCGGCCACCGCCTGCTCGGCCTCCACCGAACCGTCGAACGGGACCGCCAGCAGGCCGTCCACCAGCTCGGTCCGCACCTTCGCCACGGCGTGCGCGAACGCGTCGTCGTCCACCGCCCACGAGTCCTTGGCGTGCAGGCGGCGGCGCAGCGCCTCCAACGACCGGCCGGGGCGGCGGCGCTGGGCGTCCAGCTCGTCCGCGGTCAGGCCGGCCAGCTCCACGGCGTGGCCGAGCCACGCGTTCAGCTCGGCCGACACCGTGGCGTGCTGGAGCACGCCCACCCGGTAGAAGTCCTCCACGTCGTGGATCGCGTAGGCGATGTCGTCCGCGGTGTCCATCACCGACGCCTCGACCGTCTGCTGCCACGGCTCCAACCGACCCGCGTAGTAGGCGCGGGACTGGAGCACGTCGTCCAGCTCGGTGACGTAGGCGGAGAACTTCGCGGAACCGGTGCCCGGCGCATCGGGCGGCTCGGCGGCGCCGCGCGGCGGCTCCGGCAGGTCCCGCGGGTGCGGCTCCGGGTGCGACAGCCGGGTCCACGGGTACTTCAGCATCGCCGCCCGCACCGCCACCGTCAGGTCCAGGCCCACCGCCGACGGGCCCCGCACGTCCGTGGTGGTGACGATGCGGAACGACTGCGCGTTGCCCTCGAACCCGTCGGCCAGGCCGAACCGGTGCCTCGCCAGCCGGTCGAGCACCTGCTCGCCGAGGTGCCCGAACGGCGGGTGCCCCAGGTCGTGCCCGAGGGCAGCGGCCTCCACCACGTCCGGGTCGCAGCCGCCCAGCTTCTCCAGCAGGTTCGCCACCTCGGGGCGCGTGTTGAGCCGCTCGGCGATCGCGCGGGCCGCCTGCGCGACCTTCAGGCTGTGCGTGAGGCGGTTGTGCACGAGCAGCCCGGAGCCCGTGGAGCTGACGACCTGCGTGACGCCGCCCAGGCGGGAGAAGAACGGCGAGCCGGCCACCCGGTCCCGGTCCACGCGGAACGGGCTGGTGGCGAGGTCGGCCTGGACGGTGGCGTCACCGCCGGAGCGGCGCTGGGTTCGGGGGTCCTCGCTGTGCATGGGGGAAACCTAACCGCCGCCGAGGCGCGATGCCCCGGTGGATGCCGCCGCCCGTAGCCGACGTCACGGCCACGAGCCGCGCGACAAGGCCCGAAAACGCCTCAAGGGGGCGCTCGACTGAGCGCCCCCTTGAGGGAAAGAATGTTCGGCGGCGTCCTACTCTCCCACACCCTCACGAGTGCAGTACCATCGGCGCTGGAAGGCTTAACTACCGGGTTCGGAATG
>NZ_JBHWIE010000209.1:0-13104 GCF_042732085.1 Actinosynnema sp. NPDC059797 | reverse complement strand
ACCCGATGGGGCCCGCCGCCGCGGTCGCCGCGCCGCACAGCACGACCGCGCCGGCCGAGGCGCCGAGGCGGATGAGCGCGACCCGCTCGCCGAGCCCGGCGGCCAGGTCGTCGCCGAGCGCCAGGGAGTTCAGGCCGCGCGCGGAGAGCAGGCACGCGACCGCGCCGACCACCAGGAACGGCAGCACCTGCCCGATCCGGTCGAAGGAGGCGCCGCCGACGCCGCCGACCTGCCACGACCGGAAGGTGGCCGCGATGTCGGCGCGCGCCAGCACGACCGCGCTGATCAGCGAGACCAGGGCGGCGGACGTGACCGCGCCCGCGAGGGCGAGCTTGAGCGGGGTGGGGCCGCCGCGGCCGAGGGAGCCGACGGCGTAGACGAAGACCGCGGCCGCCGCCGCGCCGAGGATGGCGACCCAGACGTGGGAGGCGGCGTTGACCAGTCCGAAGGAGACCATGCCGGTCACGACGGCCAGCGAGGCGCCCATGTTCACGCCGAGGATGCCGGGATCGGCCAGCGGGTTGCGGGTCACGCCCTGCATGACCGCGCCGGCCAGGCCCAGCGCCGCGCCGACCAGCGCGGCCAGGAGGGTGCGCGGCACGCGCTGGGCGACGGCGGCGCGGGGGAGGGTGTCCTCCAGGCCGCGCACGCCCGCCAGGACGTCGGACGCGGAGACGTCCCGCGCGCCGAGCACCACGGAGGCGATCGCGGCCGCGACCAGCGCGGCCAGGACGAGGAGCAGCCAGGAGGCCCGGACGCGGCCCGGGTGCCGCGCGGTGGCGGCACCCGGGGTCTTCCGGTCGGTCGACGCGGTCACTTGACCTTGTCGGCGGCGGCGGCGAGCCGGCCCGCGTACTCGTCCAGCACCCACGACACCGACATGGGCGTGGGGTTGGCGGCGGTGCCGGCGGGCCCGGAGCCGGACAGCATCACGACCGAGCCGTTGGCCACCGCGCGCATCTTGGACAGCAGGGGGTTGGCGGCCAGGGCGCGGCCCACCTCCTCGTCGCCGTACCCGACGACGATGTCCACGTCGTCGAACGCGTCGATCTGCTCGGTGCTCTGCTGGAGGGAGAACTTGTCCGTGGCCGCCGACGCTTGGGCGATGCTGCCCGGCGTGGTCAGGCCGAGGTCCTCGAAGAACATCGCGCGGGTGTCGTGCGTGGTGTAGAAGCCGATCTTGCTCAGGTCGGTGGTGTCGAAGTGCGTCATGAACATCGTCGACTTGCCCCGGAGCTGCGGGTACTTCGCCTTGACCTCGTCGATCCGCCCCTCGATGTCGGAGATCAGCCGGTCACCGTCGGCGGACCGCCCGATGGCCTTGCTGCTCAGCCGGATGCTGTCGCGCCACGGGGTGGCCCACGCCGTCTTCGGGTAGGCGACCACCGGGGCGATCTCGCTGAGCGTGGCGTAGTCCTCCGGCGTGAGGCCGGAGTACGGGGCCAGGATGACGTCGGGCTTGGTGTCGGCCACGGCCTCGAAGTCGATGCCGTCGGTCTCGTCGAACAGCACCGGCGTCGGGGCGTTCAGCTCCTCGAGCTTCTCGGACACCCAGGGCAGCAGGCCGTCGGCGTCGTCGTCGCCGAAGTTGGCCTTGGCCATCCCCACCGGAACGATGCCCAGCGCGAGCGGCACCTCGTGGTTGGCCCAGGCGACGGTGGCGATCCGCTCGGGCTTCTCGGGGATCGTGGTCGACCCGAGCGCGTGCTCGACCGTGACCGGGAACGAGTCCCCGGTGGCGGACGGGGTCGGTGAGGCGTCGCCACCGCCGTCCCCGCCCGTGGTGGACGAGCAGGCTCCGAGGAGCAGCACGGCGGCGGAGGCGACGGCCCCGACCCGCAGGCGGCGTGAGCGCACGACACGAACCCCTTTCATCGAGGCGAGGCACCGGGTACCGGCGCCCCCACACGAAGCGCCCGCGAGCGCCGGGGGCACAGGTTCGCCATCCCGAAGTGTGTTTAGCCTTACCTAACGTAACTCCCCCTCGATGACCTCGGAAGATCCGCCCGCTGTGATGTGAACCTGATCTCGCGGCACCGGCGCGGCGGGCCTGTCACGTGGTAAGGGGGTTCGCCCGGGGGCGGGGCTCACGACCTCAGACGGGCAGCACCTCCAGCGCGCCGGGACCGGCGACGTGCTTGACCCCGGTCTCCGTCAGGTGGCGCGGCTTCCCCGGAGACGGGGTCCACGCCGGCGTGCACCCGCGGGGATCCGCCGGGCAGGGTCTCGACCTCACCGCGTGCCCGTCGCCGCGCGCCGGTGGCCCCCACGGAGCCGCCGTGACGACCCGTGCTCCACGCGGTCGGGCGCGTCCTGTCCCACCACCCCACCCCCGTGGTACCCGGCACGCGTTCGGAGGAGTTCGGCCCGATTCCTGCTCGCAAGGAGGCGACGCATGAGTCCGCGCACGACACCACCCGGGACGCGGGGCGCCCACGGCCCCGTCCTCTTCGCGGTCCACGACGTCCCCGGGGCCCGTCCCGACCGGCCCTGACCCCTCCCCGCCCGTGAGCCGGTGACGCCCACCCGCGCGGGTCGTCGCTCCACTTCGGACTGCCCGCGATGACGCACGCCCGGACGGGGCGGAAACCCCTTCGCGCCAAGGCGAAGAGCTGCCAGGACCGCGCCGAGGCCGCGCCCGGTCCGTCGTTCACCAACCCGGTCGTGCCCGTGCCCAACAGCGCCGACCCCACGTTGGTGCAGTACAACGGCAACTACTACTACGTCGCCACCACGTGGACCTCCGACATCGTCATGCGCCGGTCGTCCACGATCGCCGGGTTGCGCAGCGCCCCGGAGCAGCTCGTATTTCGCTCGGCGGGGAACACGATGTGGGCGCCGCACCTGGAGCAGATCAACAACCGCTGGTACCTGTACTACTCGGTGGAGCTGGCCGGCGCGCCCCGGCGCACCCACGTGCTGGAGAGCGCCGGCAACGACCCGGCCGGCCCCTACACCTACCGGGGCATCCTGAACCTGATGCCGAACAACGGCTGGGCCATCGACGGCGCGGTGCTCAAGCTCAACGGCGCGCTCTACTTCCACTTCTCGGCCTTCCACGCCGACGGGTTGCAGTCGCTCTACATCGCGCCGATGTCCAACCCCTACACCGCCTCCGCCTTCGGCACCCGGATCTCCGCGCCGACCCTGGCGTGGGAGCGGCAGGACGGCGCGGTCAACGAGGGGTCGTTCGCCCTGCAACGGGGCGGGCGGACGTTCCTGACCTACTCGGCCAGCCACTGCAACGGCCCGAACTACAAGCTGGGCATGCTGGAGTACCGGGGCGGCGACCCGCTGGCGGCCTCGTCCTGGTCGAAGTTCGCCAACCCGATCTTCCAGCGCAACGACGCCGCCGGCGTGTTCGTCCCGGGTCACCACTCGTTCTTCACCTCGCCGGACGGCACGGAGACCTGGATCGCCTACCACGCCAACGACACGGCCTCCCAGGGCTGCGGCACCACCCGCACCACGCGGGTGCAGAAGGTCTCCTGGAACGCCGACGGCACGCCCGACCTCGGCGTCCCGGTGTCCCGGTCCACCGTCCTGGCCGGCCCGTCCGGAGAGCCGTCGAACGGGACCAAGCGGGTGCGCGTCCGCAACCAGCACAGCAACCTGTGCCTGGACGACTACAACTTCGGCACCGCGCCCGGCGCGGAGGTGCGGCAGTGGACGTGCAACGGGCTGGCGGTCCAGCAGTGGGTCGTCGGCTGACCGCCCGGGCCCGATGACGTCCGCGCCCGGGTCGTCGGCCCGGGCGCGGACACCGGACGGCGAGGCCCGGACCGCCTTTGCGCGACCAACCCCATTGAACGTTCAATAACGAGTGCGCGGGTGGTGGGGCACCCTTCGGAAGAGCGCTCTTCCCGGTCCGGGTCCGTCGGGGCGCGACCGGTCAGGCGCTGCCGCCGCGCACCAGTTCGGTGGGCAGGAGGAGGCCGGGTTCGTCGTCGTGGCCGTGCTCGACCTGGCGCAGGCAGCGGGCGACCAGTTCGTGGGAGATGCGCTCGACGGGGATGCGGGCGCTGGTCAGGGTCGGTTCGGTCACCAGGCCGACGGCCCCGCCGTCGAAACCGGTGATCGCCACGTCGGAGCCGACCCGGAGGCCGAGGGAGTGCGCGACGCTGACCACGATCGCGGCCACGGCGTCGCTGCCGGTCACGATGGCGCTGGGCGGGTTCTTGCCGGTGAGCAGCTGGTGCGCGCGGCGGCGGACGCCCTGGTCGGGGCCGCGGAAGACCGAGGTCTTGGGCGCGCGGAGCCCGTGGTCGGCCAGGCGCCGGGTGAAACCGTCGAGGCGTTCGGCCTTCCAGTACTGGTCGCCGGCCGCGCCGAGGTAGGCGAACCGCTGGTGGCCCTCGGCGACGAGCGCGTCCACCACCGCGCCCATGCCCGCGGCGTTGTCCACGTCCACCCAGTGCTGCGGCAGGTCGGGCGCCAACCGGCCGAAGGAGGCGAAGGGGATGCGGCTGTCGGCCAGGAAGCGGGCCCGCTCGTCCTCCACGCTGGACTCCGACAGGATCACCGCGTCCACGGCGTGCCGGGCGACGAGGTCCTTGAACACGCCCAGGGGGTCGTCGCGGCGGTGGGTGAACACCAGCACCTGGTGGTCGACGTCGGAGGCGGCCTTCACCAGGGAGAGCAGGAAGTGCAGGGTGAAGCCCTGCGCGCGGTCCAGCTGCTCGCCGAAGATGTGGTAGCCGAGCTGCATCGTGCGCCGCGAGCGGAGGGTCTGCGCGGCGCGGTTGGGCTGGTAGCCCAGGGCCCGCATGGCGCTGGTGACCTTCTCATAGGTCGCGGCGGAGTAGTACTCGTCGCGGCCGTTGACGACGTTGGACACGGTCTGCCGGGACACGCCGGCGGCGGCGGCCACGTCCACGATGCCGACGCGTCGCCTTCCCTGGTCCGCACCGCCCTGGGGCACCGGTCCACCTCCCGTACTCCGACCATCATTCACCCAACGTGATCGCCTGGGCACGTTGAACGTTCAATGTTACGCACTCGTTACCGCCTTCGCCGTTGCTCCGGCGCCACCCGGGCTGACATCGTCCATGGAACGTTCAATGTGACGAAGCCTTCACCGCTGGAGGGTCTGCGTGTCCACTGCGCCACCGGTCACCGCGCCGGGCGTCGACGCCGCCGGGGCGGCCGACCGGATCGTCCACCTGCGAGCCGCGGGCGTGAGCCTGGTGCTCCACCACGAGGGCGCCCGGCTGCCCCGGGTCCTCCACTGGGGCGCGGACCTCGGCCCGGACGCGGACCTGGACGCGCTGGTGTCGGTGAGCGTGCCCGCGGTGGTGCCCAACGCGACCGACGTCCCGACCGCCGTGGCCGTGGTCCCCGAGCACGCCGGCGCCTGGCCGGGGCTGCCCGGGCTGCGGGGCCACCGCGACGGCCGGGACTGGTCGCCGCTCTTCACGGTCGAGCGGTTCGTCGAGGACGAGGGCGCCTGCCTGGTCCGGGCGACCGACGCGGAGGCCGGCCTCGCCCTGGACCTGGAGATCGGGCTCACCCCCGCCGGCCTGGTGCGCCTGCGGGCCACCGCGCGCAACACCGGCGAGGAGCCCTACACCCTCGACGGGCTCGTGCTGACCCTGCCCCTGCCCTCCCGCGCCACCGAACTGCTCGACCTCACCGGGCGCTGGGCGCGCGAGCGCACACCGCAGCGCAGGCCGTTCGGCGTGGGCGCGCACGTGCGGGACGGCAGGCGCGGCCGGACCGGTTCGGACGCCACGCTGGTCCTGGTGGCGGGGGAGGGCGGCTTCGGGTTCCGCCGGGGACGGGTGTGGGGCGTGCACGTCGCCTGGAGCGGCAACCACCGCACCTACGCCGAGCGGGTGCCCACCGGCGAGGCCGTGATCGGCGGCGGCGAGCTGCTGCTGGACGGCGAGGTGCGGCTGGGCCCGGGGGAGTCCTACACGACCCCCGAGGTGTTCGCCTCCTGCGGCGACGGCCTGGACGAGCTGTCGGCCCGCTTCCACCGCCACCTGCGGTCGAGGCCGCACCACCCGCGCGGGCCGCGCCGCGTGGTGCTCAACACCTGGGAGGCGGTGTACTTCGACCACGACCTGGACCGGCTGCGCGCCCTGGCCGACCGGGGCGCGCGGGTGGGCGCGGAGCTGTTCGTGCTGGACGACGGCTGGTTCCGCAACCGGCGCGACGACACGGCCGGGCTGGGTGACTGGTACGTCGACGAGGGGGTGTGGCCCGACGGCCTGCACCCGCTGGTCGACCACGTCCGCTCGCTGGGGCTGGAGTTCGGCCTGTGGGTGGAGCCGGAGATGGTCAGCGCCGACTCCGACCTGCTGCGCGAGCACCCGGACTGGATCCTGTCCACCGGTGGTCGCCGCCCGCCGCTGGTGCGGGGTCAGCACGTGCTCGACCTGACCCGCCCGGAGGTCCGGGACCACCTGCTGGAGCGCCTCGACGCCCTGGTGACGGAGTACCGGATCGCCTACCTCAAGTGGGACCACAACCGGGACCTGGTCGACGCGGGCGACTCGCGCACCGGCCGCCCCGCCGTGCACGCCCAGACGCTGGCCGCCTACGGCCTGCTCGACGAGCTGCGCCGCCGCCACCCCGGCCTGGAGGTGGAGTCCTGCTCCTCCGGCGGGTCGCGCGTGGACCTGGGCATCCTGGAGCGCACCGACCGGGTGTGGGCCAGCGACTGCATCGACGCGCTGGACCGGCAGGGCATCCAGCGCTGGACGGGGCTGCTGCTGCCGCCCGAGCTGGTCGGCTCGCACGTCGGCGCGGACCGGTCGCACACCACGGGCCGCCGGCACGACCTGTCCTTCCGCGCGACCACCGCGCTGTTCGGCCACCTGGGCATCGAGTGGGACCTCGTCGCGGCCGACGAGGCGGAGCTGACCGCGCTGGCGGGCTGGGTGGGGTTCTACAAGCGGGTCCGCGACTGGCTGCACCGCGGCCGCGTGGTGCGCGCGGACTCGCCGGACCCGGCGCTCCTGGTCCACGGCGTGGTGTCCGACGACGAGGAGCAGGCGCTGTTCGCCGTCGTCGCGGTGGCCTCGGGGACCACGACCTCGCCGGGCCGGGTGACGCTGCCCGGCCTGCCGCCCGACGGCCGGTTCGCCGTCCGCCCCGTGGACCACGCGGGCCTGCCGCCGTCCACGGCCCTCGTCCAGGTGCCCTGGCTGGCCACCGGCGCCCGCCTGTCCGGCCGGGAGCTGGCCGAGGTGGGCGTGCGGGTCCCGCCGCTGCACCCCGAGCAGGCCCTGCTGCTGCACCTGGTGCGGGAGGAGCGCCCATGACCGCGCACCCGGTCCGACGCCGCGGCGACCTGCGGGTGGCCCTGCTGTTCCTGCTGCCCGCGGGGTTCGGGTTCGTCCTGTTCTACGCCTGGCCCGCGCTCCAGACGTTCTACCTGAGCTTCACCGACTACAGCCTGCTGGCCACCCCGAACTGGGTGGGCGCGGAACTACCGCGACGCGCTCGGCGACGCGAAGTTCTGGAACGCGCTGCTGGTCACCGTCGAGTACGTCGTGATCAACATCGGGGTGCAGACCGCGGTGGCGCTGCTCGTCGCGGTGCTGATGCACCGGCTGACCAAGTCGTCGCTCGTGCGGGGGCTGCTGTTGCTGCCCTACCTGATCGCCAACGTCGTGGTGGCCCTGGTCTGGTACAACCTGCTCGACGCCCAGCTGGGCATCGTGAACGCGCTGCTGTCGTGGGTCGGCATCGACCCGGTGGCGTTCTTCGGCGAGACCTCCACGGCCATCCCGACCATCGCCCTGGTGAACGTGTGGCGGCACCTGGGCTACACGGCCCTGCTGATCTTCGCCGGCCTCCAGGCCATCCCCAGGTCGGTGTACGAGGCCGCCGCGATCGACGGTGCGTCCGAGTGGCGGGTCTTCCGCAGCGTCACGCTGCCGCTGCTGCGGCCGGTGCTGGCCATGGTGCTGGTGCTGACGGTGATCGGGTCGTTCCAGATCTTCGACACCGTCGCCGTCACCACCAAGGGCGGCCCGGTCGACGCCACCCGCGTCATCTACTTCTACATCTACGAGAAGGCGTTCCAGCAGTTCGACTTCGGCTACGCGGCCGCGCTGTCGGTGGTGCTGTTCGGAATCCTGGCGGGCCTGGCGGTGGCGCAGCTGCGCCTGCTGCGCGCGGGCAGCTCGGACCTGGACTGAAGGAGCCCGGGATGACCTCGACCACGATCGGACCGCGGTGGCGGCGGGCGCTGGGCTGGGCGGTGCTGGCCCTGCTGGTGCTGATCACGCTGTTCCCGTTCTACTGGATGCTGCGCGTGTCCCTGTCCGACAACCGGGCCCTGGCGGCCAACGCCGACTCGCTGCTGCCCGCCGGGTTCACGCTAGGCGCGTTCGAACGCGTGCTAGGCCTGGCGACGCTGGAGGAGGCCCGCGCCCAGGGCGGATCGGGCGCGTCGATCGACTTCTGGCGCTACCTGCTGAACTCCGTGCTCACCTCGACCCTCGTCACCGCCGGGCAGGTGCTGTTCAGCTCGATGGCCGCCTACGCGTTCGCGCGGCTGCGCTGGCCGGGGCGCGACGCGGTGTTCTTCGTCTTCCTCACCGCGCTGATGATCCCGCCGATCTTCACCGCGCTGCCCAACTTCGTGCTGATGCGCGACCTCGACCTGATCGACACCTACGCGGCGATCGTGCTGCCGTTCTTCTTCATGACGCCGTTCGCGGTGTTCTTCATGCGCCAGTTCCTGCTCGGCATCAGCCGCGAGGTCGAGGAGGCGGCGCGCATCGACGGCGCCGGGCACCCGAGGATCTTCTTCCGGATCGTCCTGCCGATGAGCCGGGCGCCGTTGGCGACGCTGGCGCTGCTGGCCTACATCACCGCGTGGAACGAGTACTTCTGGCCGCTGCTGGTCGGCCAGGGTGAGGGCGTGCGCGTCCTCACGGTGGCGCTGGGCGTGTTCCGCTCCCAGACCCCGCAGGGCAGCCCCGACTGGGCCGGCCTCATGGCCGCCACCCTGCTCGCGGCGCTGCCGGTCATCGCGCTGTTCGCCGCCTTCGGGCGGCGGATCGTCGACTCCATCCAGTTCTCCGGCATCAAGTAGCCGTCCGGACACGGGTGGGACAAAGGAGTTCACCGTGCACAACAAGTTGTCCAAGCCGGCCGGCCTCGCCGCCGCCACTGCCCTGGCGCTCGCCGGCTGCGCGGGCGCGCCGGGCGGCGGCAGCGGCTCCGACGAGATCACCTACTGGCTGTGGGACGCCAACCAGCTGCCCGCCTACCAGGCGTGCGCGACGTCGTTCCAGGCGGCCAACCTCGGGACCACCGTCAAGATCGAGCAGTTCGGCTGGGCCGACTACTGGAACAAGCTGACCACCGACCTGGTCGCGGGCACCGCACCGGACGTGTTCACCAACCACCTCAACTACTACCCGACCTACGCCTCGAAGAACCAGTTGCTGCCGCTGGACGAGTTCGTGTCCCGCGACGGCGTGCCCACCGACGTCTACCCCGAGGGCCTGGCCGACCTGTGGACCGCCCAGGACGGCAAGCGCTACGGCCTGCCCAAGGACTTCGACACCGTCGCCCTGTTCTACAACAAGGAGATGCTCGCCGACGCGGGCGTGGCGGAAGCCGACCTGGCGGACCTCACCTGGAACCCGCAGGACGGCGGCACCTACGAAAAGCTCATCGCCCGGCTCACCGTGGACGCCAACGGCGTGCGCGGCGACGAGCCCGGCTTCGACAAGTCGAAGGTGGCCGTGCACGGCCTCGGCCTGGACGAGAACAACGGCGCGGGCGTCGGCCAGCAGATGTGGAGCACGTACGCGCTGAGCACCGGCTGGACCTACACCGACAAGAACCCGTGGGGCACGGAGTTCAACTACGACGACCCCCGCTTCCAGCAGACCATGGCCTGGTACCGGGGCCTGATCGACAAGGGCTACATGCCCAGCCTGGCCACCGCGCGCTCCGGCACCAGCGTCAACGACGGCTTCGGCGCGGGCAAGTACGCGTTGAGCACCAACGGCTCCTGGATGATCAACTCCTACTTCGGCTACGACGGCGTGGAGGTCGGCGTCGCGCCCACCCCGACCGGGCCGTCCGGCAAGCGCGCCACCATCTTCAACGGCCTGGCCGACTCGATCTACACCGGCACCGACGACCGCGAGGGCGCCTGGAAGTGGGTCAAGCACCTGGCCTCCGCCGAGTGCCAGAAGGCCGTGGGCGCGCAGGCCGTGGTGTTCCCCGCGCTGCCCGAGGCACTCGCCGTGGCGAAGGAGGAGTTCGCCGCCAAGGGCGTGGACATCACCGCCTTCACCCAACCCCTCGACGAGGGCGCCACCCACCTGTACCCGATCACCGACCACGCGCCGGAGATCTCCGCCGTCATGGGACCCGCCATCGACGCCGTGCTGACCTCCCAAGCCGACCCGCCTCGTTGACCCAGGCCAACGAGCAGGTCAACGCCCTGTTCCGGTAACCGCCCCGTCCCGGCAACCGAACCCGTGGAGCACTGATGCGACACCGAACCGCGAGATCCAGGACCACCGCCGTCGCGATGGCCGCGACGCTGCTGCTGGCCGCCCTGTCCCCGGCGGGCCCGACGGCCTCCGCCCAACCCGCGCCCGCCGCCGAGACCCTGCGCGTGGACCTCGCCACGCCCACCGGGGCGTTCCGCGGCGGCGCCACCGGCATCCTCTACGGCCTGGGCGACCCCGGCGTGCCCTCGCGCGACCTCATCGCCGGCATGAAGCCCCGCACCGTCGCCCAGAAGCCGCCGGACGGCGAGCAGCACCCCAACGGTGACGCGCTCGTCGTGGCCGACGAGCTCTTCGCCTCCGGCGGGGCCGACGTCTTCATCAACTCCCAGGACGTCTACAGCGCCTGGCCCTACCAGGACCTGGGCATCGACGACTACATCGCCCGGCTGCGCCCGCAGCTGGAGAAGGTCGCCGCGCGGCCGGACCGCGACCGGTTCGTGTGGACGATCTTCAACGAGCCGGACTGGATCTGGTACGGCGACTGGGCCACCAAGAAGGACAAGTTCCTCGCCGACTGGACCAGGGTCTACCGGACGGTCAAGTCCGTGCTGCCGAACGCGCGCATCGACGGCCCCGGCGAGGCGAGCTACAACCCCGGCAGGCTGCGCGACTTCCTCACCTACGCCAAGGCGAACGACGTGCTGCCGGACATCGTCACCTGGCACGAGCTGAGCCCGGACTCCCTGAACCACTACCGCGCCCACTACGACGACTACCGGGCCATGGAGAAGTCCCTCGGCATCGGCCCCCTCCCGATCAACATCACCGAGTACACCAACCGCCGCGACACCTCCGTGCCCGGCCAGCTGATCCAGTGGATCACCATGCTGGAGGACACCAAGGTCGACGGGCAGATGGCGTACTGGTCGCTCGCCGGCAACCTCAGCGACCAGGCCGTGCGCGCGGGCCGCGCCAACGGCGGCTGGTGGCTGACCAAGTGGTACGCCGACCTGTCCGGCGACACCGTCCGCGTCACCCCGCCCAGGCCCAGCAGCCGCGACACCCTCCAGGGCCTGGCCACCCTCGACCGCGTCGACGCCGAGGCCACCGTCCTGCTCGGCGGCACCGCCAACCCGGTGGACGTCGTCGTGACCGGCCTGGACCGCAAGACCTTCGGCGGTCACGTCGACGTGCGCGTGTCCAAGACCACCTGGTCCGGCTACGAGGGCGACGCCGGGCAGCCGCCGGTCGTGGCGGCCTCCCGCACCCGGGTCGTGGACGGCGGGATCACCGTCAAGGTGCCCGGCGGCGACGCCCTGGCCGCCTACCAGGTGATCGTCACGCCGGCCGGCCTCGCACCGGCCCCGGTCGCGAACGCGCCGTGGACCTCCCGCCACGAAGCCGAGTCCGGCCTGGTGGAGAACGCCCGGGTCGTCGACCAGTCGGACCCGTCGGGCTGGAAGTACACCACGTCCGGCGGCAAGGACGTCGGCTACATGAACAACGCCGGCTCCCGCGTCACCGTCGAGGTCGACGTGCCGCGCACCGGCGCCTACCGGCTCGGCGTCCTGTACGGCACCAACGGGTTCGTCGGCAGGCAGGCCCTCTACGTCGACGACGCCCACCACTCCACCCTCACCTTCCCCGCCACGCTGAACTGGCAGTACCGGGGCAGGCTCGACACACCGGTCCAGCTCACCGCCGGCCGGCACCGCATCTCGTTGCGCACCAGCGACCCCACGGGCTTCCTCGGCGGCCCGTCGGACGTCGCGCTGGACCGCATCGACCTCACCGAGGTCACCGGCCCGGAGAAGGCGACCTACCAGCTGTCGGACTCGCGCCGCACCGGTGGCTCGCTCGACCGCGGGGTCCGGGCGCTGCGGGCCCTCGTGCCCAACGCCGTGGTCCTGAAGCCGGGTGACGCCGTGACCACCTACGTCTCGGCCGCCGAGGACGGCTACTACGCGCTGTCCACCACGTGGTTCGGCGCCGGCCGCAGCACCCTGGGCCTGACCCTGTCCGACCGCCGCGTGGCGGGCGGCGACCTGACCGCCACCCGGGCGGGCGCGTGGACGGGCACCACGACGGTCCACCTCAAGGCCGGGATCACCGAGGTCGTGCTGTCCAACGAGGGCCGCACCCCGCTGGTCCTGGGCACGCTCACCCAGGTCCGCGACGCGGCCGCCGACCGGCTCGCGGTCCGGGTCGAGGCCGAGACCGGGCAGCTCGCCGGGGGAGCGGCGACCGCGGCGGGCCGGTGGGCCTCCGGCGGCTCCTACGTCGGCTACCTGGGCAACGGCGGCACCCTGACCCTGCCCCGACCGGACGCGGTGCGGAAGGCCGGCCAGTACAACCTGACCGTCGCCTACGCGCAGGCCGAGAAGAACACCGGCCACCCGTACAACACGGACGCCGTCACCAGGTACCTCGACACCACCGAGGCGGGCGGCGGCACGACCCGCGCGCCGTACCGCCACAACTACACCTGGGACGGGTTCTGGGCGGAGACCTCGCCGCTCGACCTCGCCACCGCGGGCGGCGCGCTGACCTTCGGCAACGCGACCGCCTGGGGCCCCAACGTCGACTGGGTCCAGCTCGCCCCGCTCGTCGCGGCGAACTCGGTCACCGCGCGGCGCTGACACCACCGCCTCGCCCCGGCCGGGTTTTCGCC
>NZ_JBHWIE010000208.1:0-13196 GCF_042732085.1 Actinosynnema sp. NPDC059797 | reverse complement strand
GCTGGCCGTCGACCACGCGGTGGGCGAAGCTGAGCGCCAGCTGGCACACCTTGCGCGGCACGACCTGGCCGTCCACCACCCACGGCATGTCGCGGATCGCGCCGAAGGCCAGGATCGCCACCTCGCCAGGGTTGATGATCGGCGTGCCGGTGTCGACGCCGAAGACGCCGACGTTGGTGATGGTGATGGTGCCGCCCACCATGTCGGCGGGCGGGGTCTTGCCGTCGCGCGCCGTGGTGGCGAGGTCCTCCAGGGCGATCGCCAGCTCGCGCAGCGACAGCCGGTCGGCGTCGCGCACCTTCGGCACGACCAGGCCGCGCGGGGTGGCGGCGGCGATGCCGAGGTGGACGTAGTCCTTGTAGACGATCTCCTGCGCCGCCTCGTCCCACGTCGCGTTGACGTCGGGGGTGCGGCGGGCGGCCAGGACCACGGCCTTCGCGGCGAACGCCAACGGCGTGAGCTTGACGTCCCGGAACTCCGGCGCGTTCTTCAGGCGCGCCCTCAGCTCCATCATCGGCGTCACGTCGACGGTCAGGAACTCCGTGACGTGCGGCGCGGTGAACGCGCTGTCCACCATCGCCTGGGCCGTGGCCCGGCGGACGCCCTTGATCGGCACGCGGCGCTCCCGCGAGCCGGGGACCACCGGGCCGGGGACGGCGGCCGGCGCCTCGGGCGGGGAGGCGAACTGCTCGACGTCCTCCCGCGTGATCACCCCGCCGGGGCCCGAGCCCGTCAGCGCGTACAGGTCCACGCCCAGGTCCTTGGCCAGCTTCCGCACCGGCGGCTTGGCCAGCGGCACGTAACCGCCGCGGGTGGGGGCCGCGGGGGCGGTGACCGGCGGGGCGGCGGGAGCGACCGGGGCGGCCGGCTGCCGGACGACGGGGGCCGGCGGGGTCGGGGCCGGAGGGGCCGGTGGCGTCGGGGCCACCGCGGCGGCGCCCTTGCGCGGCCGGCGCTTGGCGGCGCCCGACTTGGGCCCGTAGCCGACCAGCGTGGCGATCCGGCCGTCCGCCGTCTCCTCGCCGATCTTGCCGTTCGACTCGGCCGGCGCGGCGGGCGCGGCGGCGCCCGCCGGGTCCAGGTCGATGGTGATGATCGGCGAACCGACCTCGACCGTCTGGCCCACCTCGGCCAGCAGCTCGGTCACCACGCCGTCCCACGGGCACGGCAGCTCGACGGCGGCCTTGGCGGTCTCGATCTCGCAGATGACCTGGTTGACCTTGACCTCGTCGCCCGGCCGGACGTGCCAGGTGAGGATCTCGGCCTCGGTCAGCCCCTCGGCCGTGTCGGGCAGGGGGAACTGCTTGAACTGCGGCACAGCTGATCCCCCTACCAGGCCAGAGAGCGGTCGACGGTGTGCAGCACCCGGTCGAGGTCGGGGAGGAACTCCTCCTCCAGCTTCGACGGCGGGTAGGGCGTGTCGAACCCGGTCACGCGCAGCACCGGGGCCTGGAGCGAGTAGAAGCACTCCTGCTGCACCTTGGCCGCCAGCTCCGAGGAGATGGACGACTCGGACGGCGCCTCGGTCACCACGACCAGCCGGCCGGTGCGCCGCACCGACTCGTACACCGGCCCCAGGTCCAGCGGGGACAGCGTGCGCAGGTCGATGACCTCCAGCGACTTGCCCTCCTCCTCGGCCGCCGCGGCGGCGTCCAGGGAGGTGCGCACCATCGGGCCGTACGTCACCAGGGTGACGTCGGTGCCCGTGCGCAGGGTGCGGGAGGCGAACAGCGGGCCGGGCGAGGCGGTCGTGTCGACCTGCCCCTTCTCGTAGTAGCGGCGCTTGGGCTCGAAGAACAGCACCGGGTCGTCGCAGTCGATGGCCTGCTGGATCATCCAGTACGCGTCGGCCGGGTTCGAGCACGCCACGACCTTCAGGCCGGCGGTGTGCGCGAAGTACGACTCGGGCGACTCGGAGTGGTGCTCGACCGCGCCGATGCCGCCGCCGAACGGGATGCGGATGACCATGGGCAGCTTGATGCGGCCCTGGGTGCGGAAGTGCAGCTTGGCGACCTGGCTGACGATCTGGTCGAAGCCGGGGAAGACGAAGCCGTCGAACTGGATCTCGCACACCGGCCGGTAGCCGCGGATGGCCAGGCCGACCGCGGTGCCGATGATGCCCGACTCGGCCAGCGGCGTGTCCAGCACGCGCTGCTCGCCGAAGTCCTTCTGGAGGCCGTCGGTGATCCGGAAGACGCCGCCGAGCTTGCCGACGTCCTCGCCCATCACGACGACCTTGGGGTTGGCCTCCATCGACGCGCGCAGGCCGTTGTTCAGGGCCTTGGCGATGGTCAGCGTCTGCACGGCCGCGGGCGCCCCGCTGTCGTCGGCGGCGCGGCGGTCCAGGGTCGGAGCAGCCATCAGTGGTCACCTCCCGCGAACCCGGCGTGGTAGGCCAGGAACTCGTCGCGCTGCGCCTCGAGGACGGGGTTGCCCTCGGCGTAGACCTCGCTGAAGATCCGCCCGGCCGGTGGGTCGGGCAGGTTGACGCAGTAGTCGCGCAGTTCGACCGCGACCTCGTCGGCCTCGCGCTCGATCGAGTCGAAGAACGCCTGGTCGGCCCACTGCTGCTTGACCAGGTGCACCTTGACGCGCTCGATCGGGTCCTTGAGCTTCCACAGCTCCAGCTCGTCGGACAGCCGGTAGCGCGACGGGTCGTCGGACGTGGTGTGGGCGTCCATCCGGTAGGTGAACGCCTCGATCAGCACGGGGCCGTTGCCCTGGCGGCACTCCTCCAGCGCCCAGCGGGTGACCGCGAGGGTGGCCAGCACGTCGTTGCCGTCGACGCGGATGCCGGGGAAGCCGTAGCCGCGGGCCCGCTGGTAGAGCGGGAGGCGGGACTGGCGCTCGGTCGGCTCGGAGATGGCCCACTGGTTGTTCTGGCAGAAGAACACCAGCGGCGCGTCGTAGACGGCGGCCCACACGAAGCCCTCGTGCACGTCGCCCTGGCTGGTGGCGCCGTCGCCGAAGTAGACGATGGTGGCCTCGCCGTCGGCGTCGCCCACGGCGCCGTCGAACTTCTGGCCCATGGCGTAGCCGGCGGCGTTGAGGACCTGGTTGCCGATCACGATCGTGTAGGGGTGGAACCGGTGCTCCACCGGGTCCCACGTGCCGTGGTCGGTGCCCCGGAAGATGCCGAGCAGGTCGGTCGGCTTGATGCCCCGGCACCAGGCCACGCCGTGCTCGCGGTAGCTGGGGAACGCCATGTCGGTGGGGCGCAGGGCGCGGCCCGAGCCGATCTGGGCGGCCTCCTGGCCGAGCAGCGGCACCCAGATGCCGAGCTGGCCCTTGCGCTGGAGCGCGTTGGCCTCGCGGTCGACGCGGCGGACCAGCACCATGTCCCGGTACAGCCCGCGCAGCTCCTCGGCCGTCACGTCGATGTCGAAGTCGGGGTGCTCGACCCGCTCGCCCTCCGGCGTGAGCAGCTGCACCAGGTCGGCGCCGCCCTCGTCTGTCGCTCGCAAGCCGGCGATCACCTGTTCCGGGGTCGGTGTCGCACCGGTGGCCGGCGGCACGTCCGGCCCGGGGTGCGTCCATTCTTCGGGGGACGACATGCGCCTTGTCTCCTCGTCTACGAGGCCGCCCGGTCGCTTGTGGCGACCGTGCGCGGCGGCACCGCCAGTCGCCGTCGCCCCCGGGGTGTGGGGGTCGGGCAACCGTCGGCGCTGACGGTGTTCTCATCCACATCCTGACATGGGGCCACCCGTCTTGGTGAGCCCCATCCCACTTCGTTACGGGATCCCCAAGCTTCTGACGTGCGGTAACGATAGGAAGGCCAATCTTCGGCCGTCCGAGCAGCGCGTCCGGGCAACGGACGGCGTTGTCCCGGTTACCGTTTGTTAACCGGTGTCGGGCGCGACGGCGGAGCCGGCTCCGCGACCGGAACACCCATGTCGCCGTCCGGTGGACGGGTGGACTACCGACCATCGGGCGCACTGGGTGTTTCCACCAACCGAAACGGGCGCCGGGCGTGACAGGATCGCGGCGTGGACCGTTCAGCGTTGACCCGTACCGTTCGCGAGCTCTGGGAGGACGACATCCTCCCCAGCCTGTCCGACCTGGTCGCGGTACCCGCGATCTCACCCGCCTTCGACCCCGAGTGGGAGTCGCACGGCCACCTGGCCGCCGCGATCGAGCACGTGCGCGCCTGGCTCGCCGCCCGCGACCTGCCCGGCGCGACCGTCGAGGTCGTCCGGCTCGACGGGCGCACCCCGCTGCTGCTGGTGGACGTGCCCGGCACCGCCGACCGGGCCGGGACCCCGGCCGGCGCCGACACCGTGCTGATGTACGGGCACCTGGACAAGCAGCCACCCGTGGGCGGCTGGTCGGAGGGGCTCGGGCCGTGGACGCCGGTGGTGCGCGACGGCCGCCTGTACGGGCGCGGCGCGGCCGACGACGGCTACTCCGGCTACGCCGCCATCGCCGCGATCGAGGGCGTGCGGCGCTCGGGCGGCTCGCACGCGCGGTGCGTGGTGCTGCTGGAGACCGGCGAGGAGTCCGGCAGCCCGGACCTGCCCGCCTACCTGGAGCACCTGCGGCCCCGGCTGGGCGAGGTGTCGCTGGTGGTGTGCCTGGACTCGGGCGGCAACGACTACGACCGCATGTGGCTGACCACGTCGCTGCGCGGGTTGGCGCAGGTCACGATGACCGTGCGGGTGCTGGAGAGCGGGCTGCACTCGGGCATGTCGAGCGGCATCGTGCCCTCGTCGTTCCGCGTCGCCCGGCAGCTCCTCGACCGGCTGGAGGACTCCGCCACCGGCGAGGTGCTGGTGCGCGAGACGCACGTGGACGTCCCGGAGAACCGGATCGCCGAGGTGCGCGAGGCCGTGGCCAGCGCGCCCGGGATGCTGGTCGGGCCGGTGCCGTGGGCCGGCGGGACGCGCCCGGTGACCGACGACGAGGTCGAGCTGGCGCTCAACGCCGGGTGGCGGCCGACGCTGTCGGTGACCGGCGCGGCGGGCCTGCCGGCGCCGGACGACGCGGGCAACGTGCTGCGGCCGTTCACCACCCTGGTGCTGAGCTTCCGCCTGCCGCCGACCGCCGACTCGGGCGCGGCGCTGCGGGCGGTCGAGCGGGCGCTGACCACCGACGTGCCCTACGGGGCGACCGTCGAGCTGTCGCGCGTGGAGCACGCGGACGGCTGGAACGCGCCGGACCTCGCGCCGTGGCTGCGGGAGACGCTGGACCGGGTCGGCCAGGAGGTGTTCGACGCGCCCTGGCGGACCGTGTCGCTGGGCGGGTCCATCCCCTTCATGGGGCTGCTGCACGAGGCGTACCCGGAGGCGCAGTTCCTGGTCACGGGCGCGGTCGGGCCGGACTCGAACTGCCACGTGCCGGACGAGTGGCTGCACCTGGCGCACGCGACGCGGATCACCGAGGCCGTGTCCGTGGTGCTGGACGCGCACGCGCGGCGTTAGGGCTCCCGGAGGCGATCGGCCCCCGCGGCGGGTGCGTCGCGGGGACCGATCGCGCCGCGTCCCCGGCCCGGTCCCAGGGTCCGTCGCCGGGACCGGCCCCACACCCGGACGGCGCACCGACCGATACGGGGAGTAATCAAAACGGTGTTCGCAACACGTTTCACAGCAATGACCTAACTCACGGGTAACCGGTTTACTGAACCGATGCCGCACACTGGTTCAGTGAACGAGCACAACCGGCAGGCGGAACGGGCGCGGCTGGCGGAGTCCGACTCCCCCACCGCACCGTGGCGCTTCTGGGGCCCCTACCTCGCGGGACGCCAGTGGGGGACGGTCCGCGAGGACTACTCGGCGGGCGGCGACGCGTGGACGTCCTTCCCGTTCGACCACGCCCGCTCCCGCGCCTACCGCTGGGGCGAGGACGGCATCGCGGGCATCTGCGACGTGCACGGGTTCCTCAACCTGGCCGTCGCGCTCTGGAACGGCCGGGACCCCATCCTCAAGGAGCGGTACTTCGGCCTGACCAACGACGAGGGCAACCACGGCGAGGACGCCAAGGAGCACTGGTGGGTGACCGACGGCACGCCCACGCACTCCTGGATGCGGGTCGTCTACCGCTACCCGCAGGCCGAGTTCCCCTACGCCGAGCTGCGCGAGAGCGCCCGGCTGGCCGGCCGCAACGAGCGCGAGCCCGAGCTGTCCGACACCGGCGTGCTCGACGAGAACCGGTTCTTCGACGTCGCGGTCACCTACGCGAAGGCGAGCCCGACCGACATCTGCGTCGAGCTGACCGCCACCAACCACGGCCCCGACCCGGCGCCGCTGCACCTGCTGCCGCAGTTCTGGTTCCGCAACACGTGGGCGTGGGGCCGGGACGACCGCAAGCCGTCCCTGGTCGCGCGCACCACCGACGGCTGGCGCCGGATCACCGCCGAGCACGGCGCGCTGGGCCGCTACACGCTGCACGTCGAGGGCACGCCGACGCTGCTGGTCACGGACAACGAGACCAACGAGGTGGCGCTGTTCGGCACGCAGGCCAACCCGACCGCCTACACCAAGGACGGCATCGACCGGTACGTGGTGGGCCGCGACAGCCGGGCGTGCCAGGTCATCGGCCCGGACGAGGCGAGCCTGCCGGGCACGAAGGTCGCCGCCTGGTACTCGTTCGACCCGGTCGAGCCCGGCGAGTCGGTGACCGTGCGGCTGCGGCTGGTGCACGACGACGGCCACCTCGACGCGTTCGGCCCGAGCTTCCGGGACACGATGGAGCGGCGCGAGCGGGAGGCCGACGAGTTCCACCACACCGACCTCGACCCCAAGCGGGCCGCGGTGGTGCGGCGCGCGCTGGCCGGCCTGATGTGGACCAAGCAGCACTACCGCTTCCGCGCCGCCGAGTGGCTGGACGGCGACCCGGCGCAGCCCGCCGCGCCCCAGTCCCGGCGCAGCCCGCACGCCCGCAACGCCCACTGGCGGCACTTCGACGCGGCCGACGTGATCTCCATGCCGGACGAGTGGGAGTACCCCTGGTTCGCGGCGTGGGACCTGGCGTTCCACACCGTGCCGCTGGCGCGGGTGGACCCGGCGTTCGCCAAGGAGCAGCTCCTCCTGCTGTGCCGCGAGTGGCTGATGCACCCGAACGGGCAGCTCCCGGCCTACGAGTGGGAGTTCGGCGACGTCAACCCACCGGTGCACGCGTGGGCGGCGCTCCAGGTGTACCGGTCCGAGGAGGTCAAGGACCGGCGGTTCCTGGCCAAGGTGTTCCACAAGCTGCTGCTGAACTTCTCCTGGTGGGTCAACCGCAAGGACGCCGACGGCAGCTACCTGTTCGAGGGCGGCTTCCTCGGCATGGACAACATCGGCCCGGTGAACCGGTCCGAGCCGATGCTCGGCCAGTGGCGGCTGGAGCAGTCCGACGCCACCTCGTGGATGGCGGCCTACAGCCTCCACCTCATGGAGATGGCCCTGGAGCTGGCGCGGCACGACGAGTCGTACGAGGACGTGGCCACGAAGTTCGTGGAGCACTTCATGAGCATCGCCGAGGCGTCCACCCAGTTCGGTTCCGGCCGGCGCGGCATCTGGGACGAGACGGACGGCTTCTGCTACGACGTGGTGTCGCGGCGGCTGCCGGACGGGACCGTGGAGTCCAAGCCGGTGCGGGTGCGGTCGATGGTGGGCCTGATCCCGGTGCTGGCGTGCGCGGTGCTGGAGCCGTGGGTGTTCGAGGAGCTGCCCGGGTTCGTGCGCCGCCTGGAGCACTGCCTGGCGCGCCGCCCCGAGCTGCGCCAGTTCGTGACCCGCCACGACGGCCGGGCGCTGCTGAGCCTGCTGGACGAGCGCAAGCTGCGGCGCGTGCTGACCCGGATGTTCGACGAGGGCGAGTTCCTGTCGCCGCACGGCATCCGCAGCCTGTCCGCGGCGCACCGCGAGGGCCTGGAGGTGCAGGTCGCCGACCAGGAGCACCGGATCGGCTACGAGCCGGGCGAGTCGCGCACGCCGATGTTCGGCGGCAACTCGAACTGGCGGGGACCGGTCTGGTTCCCGACGAACGCGCTGCTCGTCGAGGCCCTGCGCACGGTCGAGGAGTTCCACGGCGGAAGGTTCCACGTGGAACTTCCGACCCGCTCGACCCGCTTCGTCACGGCGGGCCGGGCGGCGGACGAGCTGGTCAGCCGGTTGGTGTCGCTGTTCCTGCCCGACCACGACGGCCGGCGGCCGGCGGACGGCAAGCGGATCGAGTCGACCGACTCGCCGCTGTGGCGGGACCACGTCACCTTCAGCGAGTACTTCGACGGCGACACCGGCGAGGGCCTGGGCGCGACTCACCAGACCGGGTGGACCGCGCTGGTCGCGTCGCTGTTGACGGATCGTCGTCAAACGGGCGCGGCGAGTGCATCAATTGTGTGACCTGAGCCAACCGGCCGAATATTTTGCGGTCGGACAAGCCGTGTGACACAGGAAAGCCGGAGACCGAAGGTCTGTAACACGCGCGTGCTGTCGCTGGTGTCACCCAAGTGGCAGTATGCCGAACACTCTACCGACACAGTTACGAGGAGTGACGCCGTGGCCCGTCGTACCCGGCACGCCGCGCTTGCCCTGTTCCCCGTGCTCGCCCTGGCGGCCACGATGACGGCGTGCGCCACCAGAGTGGACACCGGCTCGCAGGGGGACGGCTCGTCCATCAGCCTGGTGCAGGACGGCAAGCTGATCACCTGCACCCACCTGTCCTACAAGCCGTTCCAGTACACCGAGGGCGACGAGACCGTCGGCTTCGACGTGGACCTGGTCAACCTGGTGGCCAAGGACCTCGGCGTCACGCAGGAGATCTTCGACACCCCGTTCGACAACATCACCTCGGGCTCGGTGTTCAGCACCAACGACTGCGACCTCGCGGCCGCGGGCATGACGATCAACGAGGCGCGCAAGCAGGCGATCGACTTCTCCGACCCGTACTTCGACGCCAGCCAGGCGCTGCTGGTCAAGAAGGACTCGGGCATCAAGGACCTGGCGGGCCTGAAGGGCAAGCGCCTGGGCATCCAGCAGGACACCACCGGCGAGGAGTACGGCCGGGCGAACGCCGAGGCCAACGGCTACGAGGTCGTCGAGTACGAGGACCTGCCGCTGCTGATGACCGCCGTGCGCACCGGCGCGGTGGACGCCGCGATCAACGACAACGGCGTGCTCTACGACTACGCCAAGGAGTTCCCGGACACCGAGGTCACCACCGAGTTCGACACCGGTGAGCAGTACGGGATCGGCATGAAGAAGGGCAACACCGCCCTCCAGGCCAAGGTCAACGAGGTGTTGAAGAAGGCCAAGGAGAGCGGCGAGTACGACCGGATCTACGAGAAGTGGTTCGGCAAGAAGCCGGAATCGAAGTGACCGGCTGACCCCGGGGCCGGTGCTCAAGAGGCACCGGCCCCTCGCTTTGTCCCACTCCTCGGAGGTTAGGTCCCGATGGCCATGTCCAAGCGGCGGAGGGCGACCCTCTCCCGCCGCGCGCAGTACGTGCTGTTGATCGTGGTCGCGCTCGTGCTGGCGTTCATCGCCGACTGGGCGGAGCTGCGCCGCTCGTTCTTCGACGTCGACACCGCCCGGGACATGTTCCCGAGCATCCTGACGGTGGCCTTCAAGAACACGCTGCTCTACACGGCGTTCGGCTTCGCCATCGCCCTCGCGCTGGGCCTGGTGCTGGCCCTGATGAAGCTGTCGTCGGTGGCGCCCTACCGCTGGCTCGCGACCATCTACATCGAGTTCTTCCGCGGCGTGCCCGCGCTGCTGGTGTTCATCGCCATCGACACCGCGGTGCCGCTGGCGTTCGGCATCGCCTTCGACACCGCGTCCAAGGCGGGCGTGGCGCTGGGCCTCGCGGGCGGCGCCTACATCGCCGAGACGATCCGGGCGGGCATCCAGGCCGTGCCCAAGGGGCAGATCGAGGCCGCCAGGTCGCTCGGCATGTCCCCGTTCCGGACCACGGTCACCGTGGTGATCCCGCAGGCGTTCCGCATCGTCCTGCCGCCGCTGACCAACGAGCTGATCCTGCTCACCAAGGACTCGTCGCTGATCAGCGTCGTCGGCCTGACCAGGGCGGAGTACGAGCTGACGAAGTTCGGCCGCGAGACGCTGAGCCAGAACCCGACGCTGACGCCCATCCTCGTCGCGGGCCTGTGCTACCTGATCATCACCCTGCCGCTGGGCCACCTGTCGCGGTACCTGGAGCGGCGCACGGGCGGCAAGAAGATCAAGACACCGGCATCGACGGAGGTGTGACCGATGAGCTCCGAGATCGCGGTGGAGATCACCGGGCTGAAGAAGTCCTTCGGCTCGCTCGAGGTGCTCAAGGGCATCGACGCGCGGGTCGAGCGCGGTGAGGTGGTGTGCGTCATCGGGCCCTCCGGCTCGGGCAAGTCCACCCTGCTGCGCTGCGTGAACCTGCTGGAGGAACCCACCGCCGGCAAGGTCGTGGTCGACGGCGTCGAGCTGACCGACCCGGACGTGGACATCGACGCCGCGCGCACCCGCATCGGCATGGTGTTCCAGGGCTTCAACCTGTTCTCGCACCTCAACGTGCTGAACAACCTGACCGTGGCGCAGCGCAAGGTGCTCAAGCGCGACGCGAAGCAGGCCGAGGAGGTCGCGCTGCGCAACCTCGCGCGCGTCGGGCTGTCGGAGAAGGTCAACGCCATGCCGGCGCAGCTCTCCGGCGGCCAGCAGCAGCGCGTGGCGATCGCGCGGGCGCTGTCGATGGACCCGGACGTGATGCTGTTCGACGAGCCGACCTCGGCGCTCGACCCCGAGCTGGTCGGCGACGTGCTCGGCGTGATGCGGCAGCTCGCGGACGAGGGCATGACCATGCTCGTGGTCACGCACGAGATGCAGTTCGCCCGCGAGGTGGCCGACCGGGTGCTGTTCATGGACGGCGGGTACGTCGTCGAGGAGGGCCCGGCGGAGCAGGTCATCGGCTCGCCGCGGCACGAGCGGACGCAGTCGTTCCTGGCGCGCGTGCTCAACCCGACCCACCAGGGGCCCGCCGCCTGACCTTGCGCGAGCGCCGCCCCGACCCGCATTGTCGATCACATGGGCGAGGGGGCGCGGCTGGACGTGTTCGACCCCGACCCGCCGCGCTCCTCCCGCCTCGCGGCGGCCGAGGTGCTGCGCGGGGTCGGCGAGCAGGAGGGCGCGTGGCGGCTGCCGCGCCGGCGCGCGGGGATGCCGCCGGTGGTGCGGGTGGCCGACCGGTTCCTGACCGGGCAGCTCGACCTGCGGGCCGTGGAGTTCCCGTACCTGCTGGAGTTCGTGCGGTGCCGGTTCGAGGCGCCGCCCGACCTGAGGCAGGGCAAGCTGGCGGGCATCGAGTTCGCGGACTGCCGGCTGCCCGGCCTGGTGGGGCGCAACCTGTCGTGCGCCAACGAGGTCTCGCTGGCCGGCAGCACCGTCGAGGGCCTGGTCGACCTGGTGGACGCGGACATCGCCGGGTCGCTGTCGCTGCGGGACGCGGCGCTGCGCTTACCCGAAGGCATCGCGTTCCACGCCGACCGGCTCAAGCTCGCGGGCGGGCTGCTGGCGCAGCGCGTGCGGGTCTCCGGCGAGCTGCGCATGGCCGGCGCGCGCGTCGGCGGCTACTGCAACTTCGGCGGCGGGTCGCTGGACAACCCGCTCGGGCACTCGTTCAACGGCACCGGGCTGCACGTCGGCGGGAACCTGCTGATGACCGAGTGCCGGTTCCGCGGCACGGTGCTGCTCGCGGGCGCGCGGGTCTCCTCGGCGCTGACGCTGCGCGGCGCGGTGGTCAGCGACGGGCGGGCCGACGACGACGCGCTCGACCCGCACTCCGACCCCAACGCCACCCTGGTGTTCGACCGCCTCACCGTGGACGGCGACGTGCAGCTCGACCGGGGGTTCGGCAGCACGGGGACGGTGCGGATGGTCAACGCCGCCCTCGGCGGCACGCTGTCGCTGTCCGGCGGGGAGTTCGACGCGGGCGGCCCGGACCTCGGCGAACCCACCGGCTACGGGCGGGCGCTGCGGACCGACGTCGCCGAGCCCACCGGGTACGGGCGCGCGCTGCACCTGGACGGCGCGCAGGTCGGCGGTGACGTCATCGGGCGGCAGGCGCGGGTGCGCGGCCAGCTGCGGATGGTGGACCTCCAGGCCAAGGGCAGCCTGATCCTGGACGGGTCCACCCTGGACAACCCGCGGGCCGACGCGGTGCTGGGCAACCGGTCGCGGATCGGCAGCAACCTCACCGCCCGCGAGGTCGAGGTCACCGGGGGGCTGGAGCTGCGCGGCGTCACCATCGGCGCCAACCTCGACCTGCGCGGCAGCCGCCTGACCTGCCCCGGCCGGTACCGGCACCAGCCGGCGGGCAAGCCGTCCCTGGACGTCGGCGGCGCGGTGATCGGGCGCGACCTGATCTGCGCGCGGGGCGAGAAGGAGTTCGTGGCGCACGGCGGCGTGCGGGCGCGGCGGGCGCAGGTCGGGCGGATGGCCACGTTCGCCGGCGCGGTGCTCGGCGACAAGCTCGACTCGCACGCGCTGAACGTGCTGGGGCTGCAGGTGCAGGAGCTGGTGGTCACGCCGGTCACGCCGCCGCGCGGGGACGTGACGCTGCGGCAGGTGCGCTGCACCTCGTTGGAGGACAACGAGAACTTCTGGGGCGCGACCGGGCGGATCGACCTGGAGGAGTTCCGGTACGACTCGCTGCGGCACCCCATCGACCTGCGCGACGACGAGGAGGTCGCCCGGCGGCTGCGGTGGCTGCGCCAGGCGATGCGGCGCACGTACCGGCCGGGGCCGTACGACCAGTTCGCGGAGATGCTGCGGGCGAGCGGCAACGACGAGCACGCGTCGGCGGTGCTGGAGGAGAAGCAGCGGCTGAGGTACCTGGCGGTGGCCGAGGGGCGGGGTTGGCTGAGGCCGCTGGTGCTGGTGTGGAGCTGGCTGCAGCGGGCGATGGTGGGGTACGGGTACCGGCCGGCGCGGGCGGTCGGGTGGCTGGTGGTGGCGTGGCTGCTGGGCAGCCTGTGGTTCGAGGCGGGACCGCGGCTGCGCGAGATCAACGAGCAGGACCACCTGCCGTGGAACCCGTGGCTGTTCACCATCGACCTGGTGGTGCCGATCGTGGACTTCGGCAACAAGAACCGGTGGCAGACGCCGGGGGCGTCGCAGTGGATCGCGTCGGGGCTGACCGCGCTGGGGTGGGTGCTGGCCACCACGGTGGCGGCCGGTTTCACCCGGGTGTTGAAGCGGTGAGCACCGGCGCGGTGCCCGGCGGGTGGACGC
>NZ_JBHWIE010000207.1:0-13203 GCF_042732085.1 Actinosynnema sp. NPDC059797 | reverse complement strand
CACGTCCACCGCGTGGTCGTCGGCCAGCCAGTCCTCGCCCCACGCGCGGCGGCGCAGCTGCCCGCGGGTGAGCACCCGGCGCGGGTGCTCGACGACGGCCGCCAGCAGCTCGAACTCGATCCTGGTGGTGGGCACGCGGACGCCGTCGACGCGGACCTCGCGGGCGTCGAGGTCGACCTCCAGGGGCCCGACGACCCGCCGGTCCGCCCCCACCGGGCCGCCGGTGCGCGGTCGCCGCAGCACCGCGTGCACGCGGGCGACGAGCTCGCGCGGGGAGAACGGCTTGGTCAGGTAGTCGTCGGCGCCGCTGGCCAGGCCCACGAGCTTGTCCACCTCGTCGGCCCGAGCGGTCAGCATCAGCACGTAAGCGGTGGAGAACCCGCGCAGCCGGCGGCACACCTCCAGCCCGTCGGGGCTGGGGATGTTGAGGTCCAGCACCACCACGTCCGGCTCCCACCCGCGGACCAGCTCCAGCGCCCGGTCGCCGTCACCGGCGGTCTCCACGGCGAAGTGCGCGTCGCGCAGCGCCAGCTCGACCACCAGCCGGATCTCGGGGGTGTCCTCGACGACGAGGACCTTGGCGGCGCTCACCGACCCAGTGTGGGCACCCGGTTCGCTCCCGGCATCACCGCGCGGGCCGCAGCAGGGCCCGCTTGGCCGCCACCACGACGGCCGACCCGATCAGCACCATGAGGGCGATCCGCACCCACGCGTGCTGCCCGAGGAGGGCCGCGCGGCCGGCGAAGGGCACGTCACCGACCGCGACCGGCACGGTGTCGGACACGACCCGCAGCGCCTGCGGGTCCTCGGCGGGGTTCGCGTCGCCCTTGGTGCGCACCACGACCTCGTCCCCGGAGGCGTCCCGGGAAATCACCCGGTGGGCGTACCTCTCGCCGGGCGCGTCGGGGCGCGGGAGCACCACCACGTCCCCGACCTCCACGTCGGTGGTCGCGACCGCCCTGGTGACGAGCAGGTCGCCCGCCGCGAACGACGGCTCCATGCTCGGCGACAGCACGGGCGCGAACCCGACGTGCAGCAGGACGACGACGAGCGCCACGCCGACCGAGCCGAGCGCGGCGGTGGCGAGCAGCAGACCGGACAGCACGCGCACGGCGGGTCCTTTCACGAGGTGGTGGTGGTCGCGGCGCGGGCGTGCGCGCGCGAGGCGGAGACGGACACCGAGATCGACACGCCGATCCCGGACGGCAGCGACAGCCGGAGGCCGACCGACGCGCCGGGCGCCACGGGCAGCGCCGCGGTGGCGCCGTTGCGCACCGGCACCACCTGGCCCGCGCACGAGCCGTTCTGCCAGGGCCCGGCGGCGCACGCGTCGAGGGCGACGCCCGACAGCGCGAACCCGGACCCGGTGATCGAGTAGACCTGGCCGCTCAGGGCGGTCGTGCCGGTGTTGCGCGCCGACAGGTAGGCGGTGTGGGCCACCGCGGTGTAGTTGGCGGTGTACGGCTGGCCGGTGAGGACCGCGCCGTCGGCGCGGACCAGGGTGGCCGACCAGGTGGCCGTCCCGGCCACCGCCGCGGCACCGGCGGCGGCCCGGGTCGCCGCGTCGGCCACCCCGGTGGCGAGCAGCGCCGAGAGGGCGATGCCGCCGAGCGCGGCGCACCGCACCATCGTCGTCCTCATCCCGGCGAAGTCCTCTCGGCGTCCTCGTGGCGGTGGGCGGTCAGGAGTCGGTGGGCGGTCAGGAGTTGGTGGTGCCGGCGGAGCGCTGGGTCTCGCCGAAGGTGTAGGTGAGGTTCACCGACTGGCCCTGGACGGTGCCCTGGGGCAGCACGCCGTTGACCGTGGTCTCGTTCTGGTCGGGCAGCTGGACCGACACCTGGAGGTTCTGCACGTCACCCGCCGCCATCGCACCGGCGGGGAGCGACACGGCCGACGCGAGGCCGCTCAGCGGCGTGGCGGCGAGCAGCACCGCCTTGGTGCCGCCGCAGGCGCCGGTGTCGGGGGTCCACGCGCCGCCGACGCACTCGGTGACGGTCACGCGCAGCGCCCTGCTGGTGGCGCCGTCGCTGATCAGCGCGTTCGCCCCGGCGGCGTTGACCTGGAGGGTGAGCGCCTGGGCGTCGAGGGTGCCGCCGTTGGTCAGCGCGACGTACCGGTTCACGGTGTCGCCGGGGGCGAGGTTGGTGATGCTCTGGCCGAAGCCCGCGCCGCTGTTGGCCAGGGTGAGCTTCAGCGTGCCGCTCGCGACCTGCTCGGGCGCGACGTTCGCCGCTGTCGCGGTGAGCGTCGCCCACACCCCGACTCCCATGGCGACGAGCACGGACGCCCCGACGGCGGCCAGTGCGGCGGGGCGCCAGGCGGAGCGGCGGCGGTGCTGCTGCATTTCGGACTCCTCTTCTCGGTGTTGGCACCGAGGTTCGCGTCCGGGCGTCAGCGTCGCCTCAGGGCTTCCTCAAGCCCACCTCAAGGTTCGCCAGCACCAGCACGCCCGCCGCCAGGTACAGCCCGGCCTGGGCGTTGAGCAGCGCGGACAGGCCGAGGACGGGGGTCAGCGCGCCCGCCAGCACCATGCCGAGGCCCTGGCAGGCGTCGAAGAGGCCGAGGAAGGTCGCCATCACCCGGCCGCGCACCTCGTCGGTGGTCGACAGCTGGAGCACCGACGTCATGCCGACCCCGACCAGCACGCCGGGCGCGCCCACCACGACGAAGACGCCCAGGTAGAAGCCGAGCGCGGTGGTGAGGTGCGGCCCGTTCCAGCCGACCGCCGCGACGACCGCGAAGGCGATCAGGGCCGCGCCGAGCAGCCGGCCGGCGGGGAACCGCCGGGCGAGGGCGCCGACCAGCAGGCCCGCCGCGAGGCCGCCGACCGACTGCACCCCGCGCAGCAGGCCCACCTCGGTCGCGCCGCCGCCGAGGCGCTCGGTGACGAACACGACGAACAGCACCACGAACAGGCCCTGGCCGGTCGCCGTCAGCAGGAACACGGCGAGCATCGGCCGCAGCGGGCCGCTGATCCCGCGCAGCCCGTCCAGCCACGCCCGCCACGGCGGGCCGGCCGCCGCACCGCCCGCGCCCTCCCGGTCGCGGGTGCGCAGCGAGGCCAGCAGCCCCGCGGCGAGCAGGAACGACACCGCGTCGACCAGGACCACGCCGGACAGCCCGGCGTGCCCGAGCAGCAGTCCGCCGAGGGACGCGCCGACCAGCCGGGCGAGGTTGTCGCCGAGGCCGACCAGCCCGTTCGCGGCGACCACCTGCTCGCGCGGCACGAGGGTGGGCAGCAGCGCGTTCACGGCGGGCTGGAACAGCGCCGCCAGCCCCGACTGCACCGCGATGACCACGTTGAGCACCACGAGGTCCCCGGTCAGCAGCGGCAGCAGGGTGACCGCCTGGGCGAGGCCCACCGCCACGACGAGCCGGCGGCGGTCCCAGCGGTCGGCCAGCACCCCGGCCACCGGCGACAGCACCAGGCTCGGCAGCAGCGCGACCACGAACGTGGTCGCGGTGGCCGCCGTGGAGCCGGTGCGCTGGTAGACGTGCACGGGCAGGGCGACCAGCAGCACCCAGTCCCCCAGCTGGGAGACGAACCCGGCGAGCCACAGCCGGCGGAACGCCGGCGCCCCCAGCGGCCCGGTCACCTCGGAAACGCCCGCAGGCCGACGTGGACGGGCAGCGCGCCCTCGGGCACGTCCTCGCGCACGGGCACGAGGTAGGGGCGCAGCAGGTCGTCGATCGCGCCGAGCAGGCCGGTCAGCTCCTCGGCGGTCACGTTGACCGAGTAGCCGTGCAGCGAGGCGGCCGCCGACCACTCCCCCGGCAGCTCGTGCTGCCGCTCCAGGAACCGCTGCGCCAGCCGGTTCTCCTCGTTGAGCTGGAGCACCAGCAGCGCGTCCTGCTGCGCGCGCACGGCCGGGTCCTCGTCGAACCCGCCGACCTCGTAGCCGACGGACGTGGCCCGCCAGGGGCGGTCCCGCCCGCCGGCGGCGTCGGCGCGCTCGACGAAGCCGAACTTCGCGAGCTGCCGCAGGTGCCAGCTGCAGTTGGACGCGGACGAGCCGACCGCCTCGGCGCACTCGCTGGCGGTGCGCGGGCCGAGCGAGACCAGGTGGTTGAGCAGCGACACGCGCAGGGGGTGGGCCAGCGCCTTGAGCGCGTCGACGTCGGTGACCCGTCGGGGCCGTGGGAGGTCCATGGCCCCGACGGTAGTCCTGAAAGAAACCTTTCGAAAGGTTTCTTTCAGATGTCAGCCGACATCCCGCCGGCGGAACCCGACCAGCCCGACCACCACCAGCACCGCGGCGACCAGCGCCAGCCACAGCAGCGGGCCCGCGGTGACCTCCGCGCCCGGCGCCTTCGGCACGTGCGTGAACGGCGAGAGGTCCATGGCCCACTGGTCGAGCCGCAGCAACGGCCCGAGCTGGCCCAGCACCAGGAACGCCACCAGCACCGCCCAGCTCGCCGAGGTCAGCTTCGGGACCAGGGCGAACACCGCCAGCGCCAGGCCCGCGACCACCCACACCGCCGGCACGTGCGCCAGGGCCGCGCCGACCAGCCGGGCGACCTGCCCGCCCACGTCGCCCACCCGCAGCCCGTGCACCAGGCCCGCGCCCAGGCCGGCCGCGGCCAGCACCACCGCCGCGCCGGCGATCGCGATCCCCGCGTGGGCGCCGAGCCACGCGACCCGGCTCACCGGCGTGGCCAGCACCGGCTCCGCGCGCAGCTCCGCCTCCTCGGCGCGCGGCCGGAGCACCGCCTGCACCGCGTAGGCGGCGCCGAACAGGGCGATGATGCCGACGATCGAGGCCAGGTAGACGTCCACCAGCCCGCCGGAGCCGCCCATGCCCTCGATGACCTGCCGCAGCGCCGGGTTGGCCGCCAGCATCTCCTCCACGCCCCGCGCGACCGCCCCGTACACCGCGCCCAGCGCGAACAGGCCGAGCGCCCAGCCCAGCAGCGCCCCCCGCTGCAACCGCCAGGCCAGGCCG
The DNA here is from genome assembly GCF_042732085.1 of Actinosynnema sp. NPDC059797. Lineage (NCBI taxonomy): Bacteria > Bacillati > Actinomycetota > Actinomycetes > Pseudonocardiales > Pseudonocardiaceae > Actinosynnema > Actinosynnema sp. NPDC059797. The sequence goes on along the minus strand of NZ_JBHWIE010000207.1, from coordinate 8,260 downwards.
AACGCGCTGCCCAGCGACCTCGGCGCGCGGGCCGGTCCGAGCCGGACGGGCACGAGGCCGCCGCCGCTGTCGCGCCGGGTCACCAGCAGGGCCGCGAGGCCGGCCAGCAGCGCGGCCAGCGCCACCGGCAGCAGCAGCACCCACCACCGGTTCCCGGCGAACGGCCGGGTCAGCTCGACCCAGCCCAGCGGCGAGCACCAGGTCAGCCAGGTCGGGCCGTGCTCGCCCGCCGCGTCGCCGACCGCCCGCAGCAGGTAGGACAGGCCCAGCACGGCCCCGGCGAGCGCGTTGGCGGTGCGGGCGCTCTCCGGCAGTTGCGCGGCGACCGCGCCGACCCCGGCGAAGGCCAACCCGGCCGCGGCCAGTGCCGCGCCCAGGGCCGCGGCGCCGCCCGCGTCCTCGCCCAACCCGATCAGGCCGATCGCGATCAGGCCGCCGACCAGCAGGTTCGCCACCAGCGCGGTGACCAGCGCGGCGGCCAGGGGCGCGTGCCTGCCGACGACGGCCGAGCCGATCAGCTCCAGCCGCCCGGTCTCCTCCTCCGCGCGCGTGTGCCGGGTGACCAGGAACGCGCTCATCAGGCCGACCAGCAGCCCGGCGAACACGCCCCAGCGCCAGGTCAGCACGCCGCCGATGGTGTCGGCGTCGTGCAGGGGCCCGAGCATCGCCAGGAACGCCGGGTTCGCGCCCGCCGTCGCGGTGAGCTGCCGGCGCGACTCGACCGTGCCGTACAGCTCGGACATGCCCGAGGCGGTGGCCAGCGTGATGCCGACCAGGCCCACCACCCACGCGGCGAGCAGCAGCCGGTCGCGCCGCAGCGCCAGGCGCACCAGCGAGCCGAGGCCGGTCACGACGACACCCGGCCCCGCGCCCGGCCCGACGACCCGGCCTCCCCCGGCGCCCCGCGCTCGTAGTGGCGCAGGAACAGCTGCTCCAGCGTGGGCGGCCGGCTGGTCAGCGCGCGCACGCCCACCCGGAGCAGGGCGCGCAGCGCGCCGTCCAGGTGCTCGCCGTCGACCTCGAACCGCACCCTCGCCCCCTCCGCCGCGAGGTCGTGCACGCCGGGCAGGTCGCCCAGGCCGTCGACCGGGCCCGCCAGCTCGGCGGACACGCTGGTGCGGGTCAGGTGGCGCAGCTCGGCCAGCGTGCCGGTCTCCACGGCGCGGCCGTCGCGGATGATGCTGACCCGGTCGCACAGCGCCTCGACCTCGGCCAGCACGTGGCTCGACAGCAGCACGGTCCGCTCGCCGCGCAACTCGTCGACGCACTCCTGGAACACCGCCTCCATCAACGGGTCCAGCCCGGAGGTCGGCTCGTCCAGGATCAGCAGCTCCACGTCCGACGCCAGCGCCGCGACCAGGGCCACCTTCTGCCGGTTGCCCTTGGAGTAGGTGCGGCCCTTCTTGCGCGGGTCCAGCTCGAAGCGCTCCAGCAGCTCGGCGCGGCGCCTCTCGTCCAACCCGCCCCGCAGCCGGCCCAGCAGGTCGATCACCTCGCCGCCGGTCAGGTTCGGCCACAGGTTCACGTCGCCGGGCACGTAGGCGAGCCGGCGGTGCAGCGCGGCGGTGTCGCGCCACGGGTCGCCGCCCAGCAGGGTCGCGGTGCCGGCGTCGGCCCGCAGCAGGCCGAGGAGCACCCGGATCGCGGTCGACTTGCCCGCCCCGTTCGGGCCGAGGAAGCCGTGCACCTCCCCCTGGCGGACGGTCAGGTCGAGACCGTCCAGCGCGCGCGTCGGGCCGAAGGTCTTGACCAGGCCCGACACGGATATCGCAGATGTCATGACCGGAAGTTACAGTCTTTTCACAAACTCGTGAAGTTAAGGAAGCGTATAAACTTCCGCCCGATCGGGTGTTGGGAGATGATGCGACGGTGACACAGGTTGACGAGCGCGACGACCAGGCGGTCCTGCGCTTCATCGAGCGGTTCTCCTCGGTGTTCGTGGAGGCCGGGGTGCCCCGGATGCCCGCGCGGGTCTTCGTCGCGCTGCTCGCCACCGACTCCGGCAGCCTGACCGCCGCCGAGCTCGCCGACCTGCTGCGCGTCTCGCCCGCGGCGATCTCCGGCGCGGTCCGCTACCTGACCCAGGTGCGGCTGGTCAGCCGCGAGCGCGAGACGGGCACCCGGCGCGACGTGTACCGGGTGTTCGACGACGTCTGGTACGAGGCGCTGGTCCGCCGCGACGAGATGTTCCGCCGCTGGGAGGTCCCCCTCAAGGAGGGCGTCGAGGTGTTGGGCCCGGACAGCTCCGCCGGCCGGCGCATCGCCGAGATGCGCGCCTTCTTCGAGTTCGTCCAGGGCGAGCTGCCCACCCTGCTGGAGCACTGGCGGCAGTACCGGGACCAGCGGTTCGGCCCCTGACCCGCGCGGTGCCGAAGCCCTGATCGCGCCGGGTCCCCTTTCACGACGATCGGCCCTAGTGCGGGGTCCCATTCGCCCCCACGATGCATGGTGACCAGGTCGCACCGCCGTTCGCGAACGTCCCCCATCCCTGCACGCCCGACCGACCGGCCCGAGGCCGGCGCGGTCGAGCAGCCCTGCTCTAGGGAGACCCTGTCATGGGAGACAACCGCACGACCCGAAGACTGGCCGCGCTCGGCTTGGCCGCCGTGTCCGCCGCCGCCCTGACCCTCGCGAGCACCGGCGTGGCCATGGCGGAGGGCACCGTGCTCGGCGCGGACCGCGCCGACGCCGTCCCCGGTTCCTACGTCGTGGTGCTCAACGACTCGGCCTCACCCCGCTCGGCCTCCGCCTCGACCGCGTCCTCGCTGGTCGGCAGGTACGGCGGCCAGGTGCGGACGGCCTGGCAGCACGCCCTGAACGGCTTCCACGCCACCCTGTCCGAGACCCAGGCCCGACGCCTGGCCGCCGACCCGCGCGTGGCGTTCGTGCAGGCCGACCTGCCGGTGAAGTTGGACGCCGTCCAGCAGAACCCGCCGTCGTGGGGCCTGGACCGCATCGACCAGCGCGACCTGCCGCTGGACAGCGCCTACAACTACGCCACCACCGCGAGCACCGTGCGGGCGTACATCATCGACACCGGCATCCGCACCACGCACGCCGACTTCGGAGGCCGGGCCACCTGGGGCACCAACACCGTCGACACCAACAACACCGACTGCAACGGCCACGGCACCCACGTCGCCGGCACCGTCGGCGGCACCGCCCACGGCGTGGCCAAGGAGGTCCGGCTGGTCGCGGTGAAGGTGCTCAACTGCGCCGGCTCCGGCACCACCGCGGGCGTGGTCAACGGCGTCAACTGGGTCACCCAGAACGCGGTCAAGCCCGCCGTGGCCAACATGTCGCTCGGCGGCGGCGTGGACACCGCCCTGGACACCGCCGTGCGCAACTCCATCGCCGCGGGCATCACCTACGCGGTGGCGTCCGGCAACTCCAACGCGAACGCCTGCAACTACTCGCCGGCCCGCGTGGCGGAGGCGCTGAGCGTGAACGCGTCGACCAACACCGACGCCCGCGCCTCGTTCTCCAACTACGGCACCTGCACCGACCTGTTCGCGCCCGGCCAGAACATCACCTCGGCCTGGCACACCGGCGACACCGCCACCAACACCATCAGCGGCACGTCCATGGCGTCGCCGCACGTGGCGGGCGCGGTGGCGCTGTACCTGGCGGCCAACCCGACGGCCGCGCCGCCCGCGGTGAACACGGCCATCGTCGACGCCGCCACCTCGGGCAAGATCACCAGCCCCGGCACGGGCTCGCCGAACAAGCTGCTGTTCACCGGCAGCGCCACGCCCGGCGGCCCGGCGGTCGCCAACCCCGGCAACCAGTCGACGGTGGTCGGCACCCCGGTGAGCCTCCAGCTGACCGCGTCCGGCGGGACCGCGCCGTACACCTTCTCGGCCACCGGCCTGCCGCCCGGCCTGTCGATCAGCTCGTCCGGCCTGATCAGCGGCACGCCCACGACCACCGGCTCGTACTCGGTGACGGTCACCGCGACGGACTCGGCGGGCCGGACCGGCGGCACGACGTTCTCGTGGGCGGTCACGGCCGCCGGCGGCGGCTGCGACCCGGCGACCAACGGCACCGACGTGGCCATCCGCGACAACGCCACGGTGACCAGCCCGATCGCCCTGTCCTGCGCGGGCAGCGCCTCGGCCACCACCACGGTGCAGGTGGACATCGTGCACACCTACGTCGGTGACCTCGTCGTGGACCTCGTCGCCCCCGACGGCTCGGTCTACAACCTGCACAACCGCTCCGGCGGCAGCGCGGACAACATCAACCGCTCGTACACCGTGAACGCGTCGTCGGAGACGGCGGCGGGCACCTGGCAGCTCCGGGTGCGCGACGCGGCCTCCCTCGACACGGGTTACATCAACAGCTGGACGCTGGACGCCTGATCCGGTGACCGCCGCACCCCGGGCCGCGTCGCGCGGTCCGGGGTGCGGCGCACGTCCGCCCTACAGCTCCACGCCCAGCAGCGAGTCCACCGCCGCGCGGAACAGCGTCGGCCCGGTGCCGTCCGACCCGCCGACCGACAGCGCCTCCGCCGCCCAGGCGTCCAGGGCCGCCAGCGCCTTCGGCGTGTCCAGGTCGTCACCGAGGTGGTCGCGCAGCCGGGCCACGGTCGGGGCCGCGTCCGGGCCGGTCGGCAGCGCCGCCGCCCGCCGCCAGCGGCACAGGCGCTCCCGGGCCGACTCCAGCAGCTCGTCGGTCCACGGCCGGTCGGCGCGGTAGTGCCCGGACAGCAGGGCCAGGCGGACCGCGTTCGGGTCCACCTTCTCGGCCCGCAGCTTGGACACGAAGACCAGGTTGCCCCGCGACTTGGACATCTTCTCGCCGTCCAGGCCGATCATGCCCGCGTGCACGTAGTGCCGGGCGAACGGGTGCTGCCCGGTCAGCGCCTCGGCGTGCGCGGCGGAGAACTCGTGGTGCGGGAAGACCAGGTCCGAGCCGCCGCCCTGGACGTCGAACGGCGTGCCCAGGCGGTTGAGCGCGATGGCGCTGCACTCGATGTGCCACCCCGGCCGGCCCTCGCCCAGCTCCGAGGGCCACGACGGCTCGCCGTCCCGGGCCGCGCGCCACAGCAGGGCGTCCAGCGGGTGGCGCTTGCCCGGCCGGTCGGGGTCGCCGCCGCGCTCGGCGAAGAACCTGGTCATCGTGTCGAGGTCGTAGTTCGACTCGTAGCCGAACCGGCCGGTCGCGCCGTGGTCGAAGTACACGTCCGGGAACTCCGGGTCGTCCACCCGGTAGGCGGCGCCGGAGGCCAGGAGCTTGCCGATGGCCTCGACGATCTCCGGGATCGCCTCGACCGCGCCCACGAACTGGCGCGGCGGCAGGACCCTCAACGCCTCCATGTCCTCCCGGAACAGCGCGGTCTCCCGCATCGCCAGGACCACCCAGTCGTCCTGGTCGCGCTCCGCCCGCTCCAGCAGCGGGTCGTCCACGTCGGTGACGTTCTGCACGTAGTGCACGTCGTGCCCGTTGTCCAGCCACACCCGGTGGACCAGGTCGAACGCCAGGTAGGTCGCCGCGTGCCCCAGGTGGGTGGCGTCGTAAGGGGTGATGCCGCAGACGTACATCCCGGCGGTGGGGCCGGGGGCGGTCGGGCGCACCTCGCCGGTGGCGGTGTCGAACAGCCGCAGCGGGCGCGGCTCGCCCGCTACCCGCGGGACTGGGGTGGATGACCAGGTCTGCATGCTCCCGACCCTAACTCGCGCCGACCCGGGCGCCCGGCACGCCCGCACCTCGGGACGGCGCCGACGCCCGGTCACCGCGCGTCACCGCACCGGTTGCCCGCCGCCGGCGACCCGAGGACCATGTGTCCCGGCTCACGTCGTCGCGACGAGGGAGGCGGCCATGACCGCGCTCAAGCCGGAACCCGTGGTCGTCCACCCGGGCGCGGCCCGACGTCGGCCCAGGGGGGCGGTGCTCCTGGGGCTGCTGCGGACCACCGACCCCAAGCAGATCGGCCTGATGTACCTGACCACGTCGTTCGCGTTCTTCCTGGTCGGCGGGCTGATGGCGCTGCTCGTCCGGGGCGAGCTGGCGCGGCCGGGCCTCCAGTTCCTGTCGAACGAGCAGTACAACCAGCTGTTCACCATGCACGGCACGATCATGCTGCTGCTGTACGCCACGCCCATCCTGTTCGGGTTCGCCAACTTCGTCCTGCCGCTCCAGATCGGCGCGCCCGACGTGGCGTTCCCCCGGCTCAACGCCTTCTCCTACTGGCTGTTCCTGTTCGGCGGCCTGACCGTGCTCACCTCGTTCGTCACGCCCGGCGGCGCGGCGGACTTCGGGTGGACCGCCTACACGCCGCTGAGCGGCGCGGCGCACTCGCCGGGCGCCGGCGCGGACCTGTGGATCATGGGGCTGGCCGTGTCCGGCCTGGGCACGATCCTCGGCGGCGTCAACATGGTCACCACCGTGGTGTGCCTGCGCGGACCGGGCATGACCATGTTCCGGATGCCGATCTTCACCTGGAACATCTTCGTCACCTCGATCCTGATCCTGCTGGCCTTCCCGATCCTGACCGCCGCCCTGCTGGGCCTGGCCGCCGACCGGCACCTGGGCGCGCACGTGTTCGACCCGGCCAACGGCGGCGTGATCCTGTGGCAGCACCTGTTCTGGTTCTTCGGCCACCCCGAGGTCTACATCGTCGCGCTGCCGTTCTTCGGCATCGTCACCGAGATCTTCCCGGTGTTCAGCCGCAAGCCCCTGTTCGGCTACAAAGGACTGGTCGCCGCGACGTTCGCCATCGCCGCCCTGTCCGTGGCGGTGTGGGCGCACCACATGTTCGCCACCGGCGCGGTGCTGCTGCCGTTCTTCTCCCTGATGACGTTCCTGATCGCCGTGCCCACCGGCATCAAGTTCTTCAACTGGATCGGCACCATGTGGCGCGGGCAGCTCAGCTTCGAGACGCCCATGCTGTTCGCCGTCGGGTTCCTGGTGACGTTCCTGCTCGGCGGGCTGACCGGCATCATCCTGGCCTCGCCGCCGCTGGACTTCCACGTCACCGACACGTACTTCGTGGTGGCCCACTTCCACTACGTGCTGTTCGGCACGATCGTGTTCGCCACCTACGCGGGCATCTACTTCTGGTTCCCGAAGATGACCGGGCGGATGCTCGACGAGCCGCTGGGCAAGCTGCACTTCTGGACCACGTTCATCGGCTTCCACGGCACGTTCCTCATCCAGCACTGGCTGGGCAACCTCGGGTTCCCCCGGCGCTACGCGGACTACCTGCCCCAGGACGGCTACACCCTGATGAACACGATCTCCACGCTCGGGGCGTTCCTGCTGGGCGCGTCCGTGCTGCCGTTCGTGTGGAACGTGTTCCGCAGCTACCGCTTCGGCGACCCCGCCGGCCGCGACGACCCCTGGGGCTTCGGCAACTCCCTCGAATGGGCCACCACCTGCCCACCGCCGCGCCACAACTTCACCGAACTGCCCCGCGTCCGCTCCGAACGACCCGCGTTCGAGCTGCACTACCCGCACATGGTCGAGCGGATGCGGGACGAGGCGCAGTTCTCGCTGCTCAAGGGGGGCCGCCACCGCGGCGTGCACGACTCGACCACGGACAAGGCGCTCGCGCCGACCGACCGGGAGGTCGACCACGACGGGGGCTGACGCCGGCAGCTTCAGGTCACGACGCCCCGGCGCGGCCGCCGGCGCCGCTAGCGTCGGGTCGTCGCCCACCGGGGGACATCGGGGAACATCGGGAACGGAGCCGGGCACATGTCCTCGTCACGCCTGTCCTGGTCGGCAGCCCTGGGCGCGGCGGTCGCGGCGGTCGCGGCGGTCGCGGTCGCCTGCGGCGCGCCCGGCGGGGAGGCGGGGAACCCGGTCCCCGGGACGACCGCCACCACCACGCCGGTGGAGGCCGCCGACGGCAGCGACCTCGCCGCCTGCGCGGACGGGGTGTGCGAGGTGCTGGTCACGGCGCCCGCCGAGCTGCCGACGCCCGCCGACAGCGGTGTCGAGGCGCTGCGGGTCGAGTCGGTCGGCGCGGACGAGGCCGTGCTCACCGGCAGGCACACGGGCAACCGGAGCAGCGGGTCGTGCAGCGGCCGGTGCGACGCGTCCAGCCGGGGCGGCGTGTTCACGGTGACCCTAGGCACCGGGTCCACCACCTGGCAGAACGACCAGGGCATCACCCTGGTCGCCGTCGACGGCGACCGCGCCGTGGTGCGGCTGGGCACCGGCTGACGGCGCCGGGCCGGGGGGGGGGGGCCCCCCCCCGGGCCCCGGGGGGGGGCCCGCCGGGGGGGCCCCCCGCGACCCTCAGGGGGCGTCCCCC
>NZ_JBHWIE010000206.1:0-13479 GCF_042732085.1 Actinosynnema sp. NPDC059797 | reverse complement strand
ACAGCAGTTGGACCCTGGCGGCGCCCTGGGCGCCGTGACCGGTCCGGCCCCCGACCGGCCCCGCCGCGCCCCCTCGTGGTCGCGGCGGGGCCGTCGGGCCTAGCCCTCGGGGAAGAAGAGGAACAGCGTGCAGCCCGTCGTCGTCTGCGGGACGTGGGAGGTGCCCGCGTCGGCGTGGATGAAGGAGCCCGCCGGGTAATCCCGGTCGCCGTCGTTGAAGGTGCCGGAGACCACGAAGACCTCCTCGGGGCCGGGTTCGTGGACGTCGACCCCCTGCCAGCGCGTGTTCGGGTCCATCTCCAGCACGCAGGCCTTCGCGCCGCCGTCGCCCTCCCACAGCGGTCGCAGGCGGATGCCCGGGAAGAGTTCGCGGACCGGGGCGTCCCGGACGGCGGACCAGGTGTAGGCGGGGGCTTTCCGTTGTGTCGCCATGGGATCAGCCTGGCAGCGGCCGGCCGGCCCGCCGAGTGTCAGGAAAGACGTGGTGCGGTACTTTTCGGCCATGCACCGGGTAGTGGCCCTCGTCCGCCCGCCGCAGTCGACCTTCGAGCTGGGCTGCGCGGCGCAGGTGTTCGGGGTCGAACGGCTCGGGCTCCCGACGCGGTACGCCTTCGCCGTCTGCGCGGAGCACCCCGGCCCGGTGGCGACGTACGCCGGCTACGACATGCTCGTCACCGGCGGGCTGGAGGCGCTCGACCGGGCGGACACCGTGGTCGTGCCGGGCTGGCTGCCCAGCTCGGAACCGCCCTCGCCCGCGGTCGTCGGTGCGCTGCGCCGCGCGCACTCCCGGGGAGCGCGGGTCGTCAGCATCTGCTCCGGGGCCTTCGCGCTGGCGCACGCCGGGCTGCTGGACGGCCGCGAGGCGACGACCCACTGGGCGCTGGCGGACGAGTTCGCCGCGCGCTTCCCGCGCGTGCGGCTCGACCCGGACGTGCTGTACGTGGACCACGGCGACGTGGCCACCAGCGCCGGCGCGGGCGCGGGCCTCGACCTGTGCCTGCACCTGGTGCGCCGCGACCAGGGCGCCCGGTACGCCGCGCACGTCGCGCGGACCATGGTCATGCCGCCCCACCGCGAGGGCGGGCAGCTCCAGTACTCGGCCCCGCCCCACCCGGCGCAGGTCGAGGACACGCTCGCGCCGCTGCTGGAGTGGCTCGGCGGCCGGCTCGGCGAACCGGTGACCACCGAGGACATGGCCGCGCACGAGGGCGTCTCGACGCGCACCCTCACCCGGCGGTTCGCCGACCAGCTCGGCACCAGCCCGGGGCGGTGGCTGCTGAGCCGGCGGATCGCCGCGGCCCGGGACCTGCTGGAGTCCACCGACCTCCCGCTGGACGCGGTCGCCCGCCGCGTCGGCCTGTCCTCGGCCACCAACCTCCGCAGGCGCTTCCTCAACGCCCTGGGCACCACGCCCGGCGCGTACCGCCGGACGTTCCGGGCCCGGCGGCGGTGACCCCGGCGCGCGTCCCGCCACCGGTGCGGGATGCCGCGCCCGTTGGGCCCGATCGGGCGATTTCGGGTCTTCGCCACCCCACTAACGTGAAAGGAAATCACGCTTTGTGGGGAGACCACCATGATCCGTCGTTCCCTCAGCCTGGTCGCGGTCGCCTCGGCGGTGGCGGCCGCGGTCCTGACCGCCGCGCCCGCGCAGGCCATCCCGGCGTGCAAGGCGGGCTACCAGTGCAGCAGGACCTACTACGCCGACAGCGCGTGGACCGTCCCGGTGGGCGGGTTCACCAGGTTCTGCGACGGCACCACCGACCAGTGGGGCGAGACGTCCCGGTACGTGGAGACCACGCAGGCCCAGTGCCCGCCCTGGTGACGGCCGGGCCGGGGAACCCGGCCGACAGGACCTGACCACGCACTTCGGGCCGCTTCGGCGCAACGGCGTCTGCCGAAGCGCCCAGTCCACGTCACTGCGAATGACGCGTTCCGCGTCCGTTCGAGTGACTTCTGTAATGCGCCGTCCCCCGACCGCGAAAGACCAGCGCGATGCCCCTGCCCCGCACCGAACGACCCCCGTAGTCCCGACCGGCCGTCACCTCGGCCGGGGTTGTGCCCCTGCTCGCGACCCGGCTTCGAGGAGACGACGTGCCGCGTTCGACCAGACGCCTCTCCACCGTGCTCCTGGCCTTCCTGACCGTCGCCGGCTCGACGGTCGGCCACTCCGGCGCCCAACCCCGACCCGCCGCACCGCAGTCGGTCGCCCGGCAAGCCGCCCACCAGGTCCCCGAACCGCCGCCCGGTCCCGCCTCCTACGCCTACGACGCCCTCGGCCGGCTCACCGGCGTCGTGGCGGCGGACGGCTCGGTCGCCCGCTACCGCTACGACGCCGCGGGCAACGTGACCGGCGTCGAACGGCTCGGCACGCCACCGGTCGCGGTGCTGTCGGCGGTGCCGAGCCGGGTGCGCCCCGGCGACTCGATCACCGTCACCGGCAAGGGTTTCACGGCCTCGGGCACCACCGCCCGGATCAACGGCGCCGCGGCCCCCGTCACCTCCGCCGACGAGGGCGAGCTGGTCGTGACCGTCCCCGAGGGCGCCACGAGCGGCCCGCTGGAGGTCACCTCGCCGAACGGCGCCGCCGCGCTCGACGGCATCGTGGTCATCGGCGACGACCGGCCCGCGCTGACCGACTTCACGCCCAAGACCGCCACCGCCGGCGCCGCCATCACGCTCGCCGTCGCCCACACCGACCCCGAGTTCGCCAACAACCTGGTGCGGGTCAACGGCGTCCTCGCCCAGGTCACCGGGCGCACCGACACCAGCCTCACGGTCACCGTGCCGCCCGGCACGGCCTCGGGCCGGATCTCGTTCAGCACCCCCGCCGGCACCGCCACCAGCGCCGCCGTCCTCGTCGTGCCGCCGTCCGGCGTCGCGCCGGAGAACATCGACTCGGCCGCCGCGATCCCCGTGGACACCGCCACCCAGGTCGCGATCCCGGCTGGCAAGTACGCGCTGCGCCACTTCCCGGCCGCCGACGGCGAGCGCTTCGCGGTCACGCTGAGCGGCGGCACGTTCGGCTCCTGCAACCTCGAAGCCCGCGCCTACGACGAGCGCAACCGGCAGACCGGCTCGGCGTCGTGCCCCGGCGCCAACGGCTGGATCGAGACCGGCCCCGCGACCGGCGCGGGCCTGCGGGCGGTCGTGCTGCGCAACACCTCGGCGAACGCGGGCACCATTTCGGTGACCGTGCACAAGGTGCCCGCCGACCTCGACGCGGGCACGCAGCCGCTCGACGGCACCGCCAAGACCGTCACCACCACCCACCCCGGCCGCAACGGCTTCACCACCTTCCAGGGGACCGCGGGTCAGCGGGTGCTGATCCAGACCAGCGCCACGTCCTCGTCCTTCGGCTGCTGCGACCTGGACTGGTGGCTGGTCGCGCCGGACGGCACCCGCGTCGGCTCGGCGAAGTACGGCAACAGCACCCTCGACACCACGACCCTGCCGCAGACCGGCACCTACCGGGTCCACGTCGACCCGGCCCGCGGGCTCACCGGCTCCACCACGATCGCCGCCTGGGACGTCCCCGGCGACCTCGACGCCGGCGCGCAGACCCTGGACGGCGCGGCGAAGACCGTCACCATCTCCAACCCCGGCCGCAACGCCTTCACCGCGTTCCAGGGGGCCGCGGGTCAGCGGGTGCTGATCCAGACCAGCGCCACGTCCTCGTCCTTCGGCTGCTGCGACCTGGACTGGTGGCTCGCGGCCCCGGACGGGACCCGGGTGGGTTCGGCGAAGTACGGCAACAGCACGTTGGACACGATCGCGCTGCCGCAGGACGGCACGTACCGGGTGATCTTCAACCCGGCCGCGGCGCTGGTCGGTTCCACGACGGTGAAGGCGTGGAACGTGGCCGCCGACTTCGACGCCGGTCCGCTGGCGTTGGACGGCGCCGCGAAGGCGGTCACCTTCGCCAACCCGGGCCAGAACGGTCACACGACGTTCCAGGGCACCACGGGTCAGCGAGTCCTGATCCAGACCAGCGGCACGTCCTCGTCCCTGGGGTGCTGTGACCTGGACTGGTGGTTGACCGCACCGGACGGCACGCGGGTGGGTTCGGCGAAGTACGGCAACAGCACGTTGGACACGATCGCGCTGCCGCAGGACGGCACGTACCGGGTCGATTTCAACCCGGCCGCAGCTCTCACCGGCAGCACGACGGTGAAGGCGTGGAACGTGCCCGCCGACTTCGACGCCGGTCCGCTGGCGTTGGACGGCACCGCGAAGGCGGTCACCTTCACCAACCCGGGCCAGAACGGTCACACGACGTTCCAGGGCACCACGGGTCAACGCGTCCTGATCCAGACCAGCGGCACCTCCTCGTCGCTCGGCTGCTGCGACCTGGACTGGTGGCTCGCGGCCCCGGACGGCACGCGGGTGGGTTCGGCGAAGTACGGCAACAGCACGTTGGACACGATCGCGCTGCCGCAGGACGGGACCTACCGGGTGATCTTCAACCCGGCCGCCGCGCTGATCGGCTCCACCACCGTGAAGGCGTGGAACGTGCCCGCCGACTTCGACGCCGGTCCGCTGGCGTTGGACGGCACCGCGAAGGCGGTCACCTTCGCCAACCCGGGTCAGAACGGTCATGCCACGTTCCAGGGGGCCGCGGGTCAGCGGGTGTTGATCCAGACCAGTGGCACGTCGTCGAGCTTCGGTTGTTGTGACCTGGACTGGCAGCTCACCGCGCCCAACGGCGCCCGGGTGGGTTCGGCCAAGTACGGCAACAGCACGTTGGACACGATCGCGCTGCCCCAGGACGGCACCTACCGGATCGATTTCAACCCGGCCGCCGCCCTGACCGGCAGCACGACGGTCAAGGCGTGGAACGTCCCGGCCGACCTCGACGCGGGCGCGCAGCCGCTGGACGGCGCCGCCAGGACCATCACCTTCGCCAACCCCGGCCAGAACGGTCACGCCACCTTCCAGGGCGCCACGGGTCAACGAGTCCTGATCCAGACCAGCGGCACGTCCTCGACGTTCGGCTGCTGCGACCTCAACTGGCAGCTCACCGCGCCGAACGGCACCCGGGTGGGCACCGCCAAGTACGGCAACAACACCCTCGACACGATCGCGCTGCCCCAGGACGGCACCTACCGGATCGACTTCGACCCGGCCGCCGCCCTCACGGGCAGCACGACGGTCAAGGCGTGGAACGTCCCCGCCGACTTCGACTTCGGCCCGCTGCCCCTCGACGGCACGGCGAAACCGATCACCTTCACCAACCCCGGCCAGGACGCCTTCGCCACGTTCACCGCCACCGCCAACCAGCGCGTCGTCATCACCTCCACCGGCACGTCGTCGGCGTTCGGCTGCTGCGACCTGGACTGGCAGCTCAACGCGCCCAACGGCAGCCGCGTGGGCGCGGCCAAGTACGGCAACGGCACCCTGGACGTCACGCTGCCCTCGGCCGGCACCTACAGGCTGGTCGTGATGCCCACGGCCGCCCTGGTCGGGTCCGTCACGTTCACCGCCACCCGACCCGCCGGGGCCGCGACCGCCAAGACCGAGATCACGCCGGTCGAGCCGCAGGCGCAGGCGCGGACCACCTACCCGGCCGCCCGCAAGCCCGACGCCGCCCGGAACGCCGCCGACCCAGCGCCACCGGCGCGGCCCGCCCCCGGGCGGGTGCCCGCCGACCTGCGCTCGCCGGACGCGGCCACCCCGGACCGCACCCCGGAACCCGACCGCGCCCCGGCGTGGTCGCCCGACCAGGGCAACCTCGACGGCGTCGACTGGGCCACGCGCCGCGCCGACCCCGAGCCGGTCGCGGACCTCGTCGCCGAGCCCGGCAAGACGGCCGTCAGCGGTCACGTGCGCGGTCTCGACGGCACGCCGCTGCGGGGCATCCCGGTGCGCGTCGACGACGTCCGCTCCACCACCGACGACCAGGGGCGGTTCCTGCTCGCCGGTGTCCGGCCCAACGCCACCACGCTCGTCGTGGACGGCTACGCCGCCGAGACCGGTCCCGCCCGCTACGGCACGTTCCGCCTGCGCGCCAAGGTCCGCGAGGGCGTCACGACGCCGCTGGACGCGACGGTCTGGCTGCCGCGCCTGGACATGCGCAACACGGTCGAGATCGGCGCGCCGACCACCCGCGAGACGGTGCTGACGACACCGGACGTGCCGGGCCTGGAGGTCCGCGTCCCGGCCGGCTCCGTGGTGCGCGACCAGGACGGCGAGGTGGTGCGGGAGCTGGGCATCACCGCCATCCCGGTCGACCGGCCGCCGTTCCCGCTGCCGCGCAACGGCATCGTGCCCACGTACTTCACCGTCCAGCCGGGCGGTACGTCGATCTTCCCGGACGGCGCGTCGGTGGTGTACCCGAACTACACCGACCTGCCGCCCGGCGCGGAGGTCGACTTCTGGAACTACGACCCGACCGACGAGGGCTGGTACGTCTACGGCAAGGGCCGCGTCAACGACGACGGCACGCGCGTGGTGCCGGACGAGAAGACCCGGCTGTGGACCCTCGACGGGGCCATGTTCAACACGCCCGGCAACCCGAAGCCGGACAAGCCGTGGTGGCAGGACCTGATCGACAAGCTGTCCGGCGACCCGGTCGACCTGTCCACGGGCCTGCTCACCGACGCCCACACCGACCTCGGCCTCGCCGACACCGTGCCGATCTCGCTCACCCGCCTGTACTGGCAGGGCGACGGCAAGGTCCGCGAGTTCGGCCTGAACTCCGGCGCCGACTTCAACATGTTCCTGGCCTCCGAGCGCCAGTACCAGGAGGTCGACCTCTACACCCCCGGCGGCGGCCGGGCGCATTACGTGCGCACCTCGCCCGGCACGGGCTACAGCGACGCCGTGTTCGGCGCGGTCGGCTCGCCCGGCCGCTTCACCGGCTCCACCATCGCCCAGTCCAACGGCGACTGGGTGCTGACCCTGCGCGACGGCACCAAGTACTTCTTCCCCTGGTACGCCCGACCGCGCGCGATGCAGGACCGCAACGGCAACCAGGTCACGTTCGTCCGGCCGAGCGGCGCCAACGGCGAGGTCACCCAGATCATCTCGCCCAACGGCCGCTGGATCGCCCTGGAGTACGACTCCACCAACCGCGTCGTCGCCGCGCGCGACAACATCGGCCGGACCACCTCCTACACCTACGACGGCGCGGGCAGGCTGGCCACCGTCACCGACGTCGCGGGCAAGGTCACCACCTACACCTACGACAGCGCCCACCGCATCACCCGCATCACCGACGCGCGCGGCGTGGCCTACCTCGACGTCACCTACGACGCCGGCGGGCGCGTGCAGCGGCAGGACCTCGCCGACGGCGGCAGCTACCGGTTCGCCTACGCGCTCGACGGGACCGGCAGGATCACCGAGACGCAGGTGACCCAGCCCAACGGGGCGGTCCGCCGCGTCGCGTTCGACGCCAACCACATGGTCTCGACCGACACCGCGGCCCACGGCACGCCCCTGGCCCGCACGACCACCTACGTGCGCGGCCCGGACAACCGGGTGGACGCGGTCGTCGACCCCTACGGCAGGCGGACCGAGTACACCTACGACGCGGCCCAGCGGATCACCGCGACCACCGGGCTGGCCGGCACCGCGGACGCGTTCGTCAGCGGCACGGTCGCCTACGGGCCGTTCGACCGGCCGCTGAGCACCACCGACGAGGCCGGCCGGACCAGCACCTACACCTACGACGCCAAGGGCAACCCGCTCACCGCGACCGACCCGGCGGGCCGGGTCACCACCACGACGTGGACCTCGGCGGGCCAGGTCGCGAAGGTCACCGCCCCCGGTGGCGGCGTCACCTCGTTCACCTACGAGGCGGGCGGCGCGGTCGAGGCGGAGGACCCGCTGGGCCGCGTGTCCGAGCACTTCGTGGACGCGGCCGGGCGGCTGGTGCAGGAGACCGACCCGTCCGGCGCGGCCACCCTGACCGCCTACGACGTGTTCAACCAGCCGGTCACCGTCACCGACGCGCTGGGCGGGGTGAGCCGCTTCGGCTACGACGACAACGGCAACCTCACCTCGTACACCGACCAGCGCGGCAAGACCACGCGGTGGACCTACGACGGCCAGGACCGCCCGCTGTCCACCACCGACCCGCTCGGCCGCACCGCCACCACGACCTACGACGCGGCGGGCCGCGCCACGGCGTCGGTCAACCGCTCCGGCGTCCGCTCGGAGACCACCCACGACCTGCTCGACCGGCCGACCTCGACGCGCTTCGGCGTCACCGGGCCGGACGCGCAGGAGTCCCGGCTCACCTACACCTACGACGGGTTCGACCGCCTGACCCGGCTGGACGACACGGCCGGCGGCACGCTCACCCACACCTACGACGCGCGGGACCGCCTCCTCACCACGACCGGTCCGAACGGCACCGTCGGGTACGGCTACGACGAGGTCGGCAGGCAGACGTCCACCAGCCTGCCCGGACTGCCCGCCACCACCTACACCTACGACGACTCGGGCGCGTTCACCGGGGTGTCGCGGGGCGGCGAGACCGCCTCGGCGACCCGCGACGCCGCGGGCCGGGTCGAGACCCTGACCCTGCCCGGCGGCTGGACGCAGACCTACGCCTACGACGCCGCGGGCCAGGTCACGGGCATCTCCTACGCGCACGCCGGCACGCCGAAGGGCGCTCTCGGCTACACCTACGACCCGAGCGGCCGGCGCACCTCCGTGACCGGGAGCCTGGCCGGGGTGGTGCTCCCGGCGGCCCGCGCGGACCTGGTGCACGACGACGCCAACCGCCTGGTCTCGGCGGGCGGCGTCGAGCTGACCTACGACGCCGACGGCAACCTGCTCGACGACGGGACCACCGCCTACTCCTGGAACGCGCGCGGGCAGCTCACCGGCACCAGCCGCACCGGCCTCGCCTCCACCCACGCCTACGACGCGGCCGGCACCCGCACCGCCCGCGTGGTCGGCGGCGTCACCACGAGGTTCGTCCACGACGGTGCGAACGCCGTGGCCGAGCTGGACGCCGCGGGCGCGGTCACCGCCGCGCAGCTGTCCGGGGGAGTGGACCAGTGGTTCGCCCGCACCGCGGCCGGCGTCACCGACACGACGCTCACCGACGTGCTCGGCTCGCCGATCGCCCTGGGCCGCGGCGACGGCGCGGTGGCCGCGACGACCGCCTACGACCCGTTCGGCGCGCCCGTCGCCACCGGCGACCGCCGCGGCTCGGACCTGGCGTTCACCGGCCGCCAGGACGACGGCACGGGCCTGATGCACTACCGGGCCCGCTACTACAGCCCGGCGTTGCAGAGGTTCGTGTCCGAGGACCCGATCGGCATCGCGGGCGGCACCAACCTCTACGCCTACGCGGCGAACTCGCCGACCAACCTCACCGACCCGTCCGGCCACAACCCGCTGCTGGTGGGCTGCCTGGTCGGCGGCCTGCTCGACGGCGGGCTGGACTACGCGGGCCAGCGCCTGTCCGGCCGCAAGGTCGACTGGGGCGGCGTGGGCGCCTCGGCGGCGGCCGGCTGCGCGATGGGCGCCCTCGGCGGGCTCGGCGCGCTGGGCCGGGCGGGCAAGGCGCTCGACGCCATGCCGCCGTTCCCGAAGGCGCTGACCCAGGGCCGCAACGCCGAGGCGGGCGTGGACGTCTACCAGGGCGTCCGCAACGGCGAGTCGGTGTACTCGGGCATCACCAACAACCCGGCTCGCCGGGCGGCCGAGCACACCGGCCGCGACTTCGACCTCACCACGATCACCAAGAACGGCTCGGTGACCCGGGGCGAGGCCCGCGCCATCGAGCAGGCCCTCATCAACCGCAACCGCGGGGAGAACATCCGCAACAGCATCAGCCCGAAGCACCCGTACTACGATCAGGCCGTGAAGTGGGGTGAGGCGTGGCTGAACCGGAACGGGTACCCCCGGTGAACCTCGTCGCGGGCCCCGGCTCGCGCAAGGCGGTGCGAGCGGGCGACGTGTTCACCCTGGGCCTGGTCGACGGCAGGCACCTGTTCGGCCGGGTCGTGGCCGCCGACCTGCCCCGGGAACGGGCGCCCATGCCCGGCGCGAACCTGGTCTACCTCTACGACTCGGTGTCCGGCCGGCCCGAGCCGGACCCGGCCCGGCTGCGCCCGGACGCCCTGCTCGTGCCGCCCCTGTTCATCAACCGCCTGCCCTGGTCCAAGGGCTACTTCCGCACCGTCGCCCACCACGAGCCCGTGCCGTCCGACCTGCTGGCGCGGCACTGCTTCCGCACCACCACCGGGCAGCACGTCGGCCTGGACGGCGAGCCGACCACCCACTCCGAACCGTGCGGCACCTGGAGCCTGGCCGGGTACCTGTCGGTGGACCGCGAGATCGGCCGCGCCCTCGGCCTGCCGGTCGCGGACCCCTCGCGGTGAGCCCCACGCGCCGCGCCTTCCTGGCCGGGGCCGGCGTGACCACGCTGACCGCGCTGGCCGGGTGCGCGGACCGGTCGGCTGCCGCGAACGCGGCCCTGCGCCGGCCCCGGCGGGCGGGCGCGGTGGCGTTCCTGGACTTCGAGGCGGCCGGGGACGCCGCGCCGCTGCGGGAGCTGCGGGGCGAACCCGACGTCCTGGTGGGCCTGGGCGCCCGCCTGGCGCCGGGCACCCCCGGCCTGACCGCCATGCCCGCGTTCCCCGGCGAGGTGCTGCTCCCGGAGCGCAGCAACACCGACGCGTTCCTCCAGGTCGAGGGGGACGACCAGGAGGACTGCGGGGAACGCCTGGCCGAGCTCCTGGCCGCCCTGCCCGGCGCGCGGGTCACCTGGCGGACCGCCGTCCACCGCGACACCGTCGACGAACGCCTCCAGCGCAACCCCTTCGGCTTCGTGGAGGGGCAGACCAACAGCGACTCGATCCTCCTGCCGACCGGCGACACCCTCCTCGCCGTGCGCGTCATCCGCCTGGCGCACCGGCTGTGGGACGCCGACACCCCGGAGCACCAGCGGCGCGTCGTGGGCCGCCACCCGGACGGCACCTGGCTCGACGGCGCGCCCGCCCACGCCGAGCCCGGCTACGCCGCCGACCCGACCGGCGCGGTCATCCCCCTGGACTCCCACGTGCGCGCCATGAACCCCCGCACCCCGGGCGCGCCCGCGCCCCGGATGCTGCGCCGGTCGTGGACCTACCAGGCGCCGCCGACGCCGCAGGGCACCCCGGACGAGGGCGTGCTGTTCATGGCCTTCCAGGACGACTTCGCCCGGGGCTTCGCCCTGGCCCAGTCCCGCATGGCGGGCGACGCGCTCCACCCGTACCTGCTCACCGTCGGCGGCGGCTACTACGCGGTGCCGTCGGCCGGCTGACCCCCGCGGCCGGGCAGGGCGCCGGAATTGTCGGTGCCGCCCGATAGCGTGCCCGCAGTTGACCTTGAAGGGGGAAGCGAGCGGATGTCTGCCACGACGTACCTGGAGCTGTCCGAGGCGGGCGGCGGCGCGCACAAGTTCTACGAGGTGCGGGTCGAGGACACCGAGGTCACCATCACCTACGGGCGCATCGGGGAGCAGGGGCAGGTCAGGAGCGCGACCTTCGCCGACCACGCCAAGGCGCTCAAGGCGGCCGAGCGGAAGATCGGCGAGAAGGTGCGCAAGGGCTACGCGCCCGCCGTCAAGGGCGCGCGGCAGCGCCGGCCGGTGAGCCGGCGGCAGATCGTCAGCACCCGCTCCACCGCCCACCAGGCGCCGGTGCTGTGGCGGTTCTCCTCCGGCGCCCCCGCGTTCGGGATCTTCATCGGCGAGGACCACGCCTGGGTCGGCAACGAGAAGGGCGACGTCTACACCCTCACCCACGACGGCGTGGTGACCGGGCGCTTCGGCTTGCCCGACGCGGTCAAGTGCATCGTGGCCGACGACTTCTGGATCTACGCGGGGTGCGACGACGGCCGGGTGTACGACCTGGGCGCCAAGGTGCCCCGGGTGGCCTACGAGATCTCCGAGGACGTCGACATCTACTGGCTCGACATCCACGACGGCGTGCTCGGCGTGTCCGACCGCCAGGGCCGGGTGACCGTGGTGGACCACGAGGACGAGTTCCAGTGGTCGTCCACGGCCGGCGGCGACAGCGCCTGGATGGTCCGCTGCTCGCCGGAGGGCGTCTTCCACGGCCACGCCCGGGGCGTCACCCACTACACCGGGCGCGGGCACCGGGCGTGGCACGCCGACACGGTGGGGGAGGTGCTGTTCGGCTGGCAGGAGCGCGACGAGGTCTTCGCGGGCACCAGCCGGGGGCGCGTGCACCGGTTCGCCAAGTCGGACGGTCGCGAGACGGGTTCCTACCGCTGCGACGCGCCCGTGTTCTCCTGCGCGACCTCGCCCGGCGGCGAGTTCGTCTTCGCGGGCGACAACCAGTCCTCGGTGTACTGCTTCGCCGCCGACGGGACCCGGCTGTGGAAGCTGGCCACCGGGTGCGGCTCGGCGTACTCCATGCAGTACCGCGACGAGCGGCTCTACCTGGTGACCACGGACGGTTCGCTCGCCTGCCTCGACGCGAGCCCGGCCGCCGTGGGCGCGGCCGAGCAGGGGCGGCTGCCGCAGCGCCAGGACATCAAGGCGGGCAGCATCGACCGCGTCGAGGCGACCGCCGAGGTCGAGGTCGTCTCGCACGTCGCACCGGGCGAGGGCGTCGTCGTCGAGTGCGTGCGGGAGGGCGGCCGGACGAGGGTGCACGTCGTCTCGGACGGGTACGACCGCACGTGGGGCGTGCAGTTCCCCAAGGACATCCGCGTGCCGGGCGCCCGGTACCTGGTCGCGGAGGTGCTCACCTCGGCGAGCGGGTCGTTCTACCGCACCCGGGGCGAGATCAAGCGCCTCCGCTGAGGTCGGGGGTCGGGGGTCGGTACGGGAGTTCCGGCCGCGCGGCGCGGTCAGGACCAGTTCTCCAGCAACGCATCCTGGACGCGCCCCGACCGCCGGTACAGCGTGATCAACAGCGAGCGGACCTCCTCCAGCTCCCGCGTCACCGCGAACGTCGTGCCGGGGTGCTCCCGGGCGCGTTCGAGGTGCCCGACGGCCTCGGCCACCCGGCCGGCGTCCGCGAGGCAGCGGGCCAGCCAGTAGCGCGTGCCGATCAGGTCGGGGTCGTCCGGGCCGAGCAGGCGTTCCCCCTCGCGGAGCGAGTCGCGCAGCAGCTTCAGCGCCACCGCGCCGCGACCGGCCGCGTGGTGCGCCAGGGCGAGGTTGCGCCGCCTGCCCAGCGCCTCGCGGTCGTCGCCCGCCGGGCAGGCGGCGTTCTCCGCGAACAGCGCCACCGCGCGGTCGGCCCGGCCGACGCCCAGGAGGGCGCCGCCCAGGTTGGCGCGGGCCGCGACGGTGACGTGGTGCGCCGGGCCGAGCAGGGCGAGGACGTCCGCCAGCACGTCCTCGCCCAGCGCGACCGCCCTCCGGTGCAGGGTGAGCGACGTCAGGTGGTTCACCGCCGCCGACCGCGCCAGCAGCAGGCCCTCGACCGCCTCGCCGCTCAGCTCGGACAGGTGCGGTCGCGCCGCCGACCACGCCTCGCCGACGGCGTCCACCGCGCGTTCCAGCTC
>NZ_JBHWIE010000205.1:0-13627 GCF_042732085.1 Actinosynnema sp. NPDC059797 | reverse complement strand
GACTCCGGCCCGCTGCCAACGGCGGAACAATCCGTAGACGGTCTGCCAGGGCCCGTACTCGGGCGGCACGTCGCGCCACGGGGCGCCGACGCGCACCCGCCACCGGATGCCGTCGATGAGCTGCCGTTTACTCCATTTCGGCGGACGGCCCGGCTTGGCACCGACGGGCAGCAACGGTTGCAGCGCCGCCCACTGCGCGTCGGTCAAGTCGGCCCGCCCCGCTGCCGCTACGCTGGCCACGAGGTCTCCGGTACTGCAGGTTTGCTTGGTCGCTAACCCACTTACCGGAGACCTCGCCACGTTCCGGCCACCGACACGCCGCCGCTCACCTCAACCTTTGAAACACGGG
Organism: Actinosynnema sp. NPDC059797; assembly: GCF_042732085.1. Taxonomy (NCBI): domain Bacteria; kingdom Bacillati; phylum Actinomycetota; class Actinomycetes; order Pseudonocardiales; family Pseudonocardiaceae; genus Actinosynnema; species Actinosynnema sp. NPDC059797. The sequence continues at coordinate 13,278 of NZ_JBHWIE010000205.1, read as the reverse complement.
CTAGACGCTTGTAGACCGTGGGCCGGAGCGGGAAGTCCGCCGGTAGGGCGCGCCCCTCGGTGCCGTTGTCGACGGCGGAGAGGGTTGCGTCCACGATCACCCGGCGGTAGCGCGGGGCTATCCGTGGTGGAATCGCCCGCGGGGATCGGGCACTGACTGTCAGCGCCACGAGGGCGGCGAGTGCGGCGAGCACGTAGGCGTTGCCCGCCAAGGACTCCAACGGGCTCCAGCTCAGCTCGTCGCCTCGAGGCGCCAGGGCCGGCACCCCGCCGCTGAACAGCACGGCGGTGGCGACCGCCGCCCACCGCGCACCCCGGCGCACCGCCAGGCAGCACAGCGGCACCACCCACACCCAGTGGTGGGTCCACGAGATCGGGCTCACCAGGAGTCCGCAGAACGCCGTCACCAGCAGGGCGGCCAGGTGGTCCGCGCGCCCGTGCAGGGTGCGCACGAGCAGGGCGGCCACCACCGCGCACACCGCGACGGCCAGGAGGAGGAGCAGTGGCGTGGCGGGCACGTCCGCCAGTCGGTGCGCCAGGCCGTGCAGCGACTGGTTGCCCCACCACCCGTTGGACAACGCGTCGTTCGCGCCGAGCACCGCCGAACTCCAGAACCGCCACGAGTCGGCTGGGAGCAGCGCGAAGCCCACCAGGCTCGCCGCGGCGAACGCGCCCACCGCGCGCAGCGCGTCCGCCCGCCGCCCGGTGAGCAGCAGGTGCCCGACGAACACCAGCGGGGTCAGCTTGACCGCCGCGGCCAACCCGATGAGCACCCCGGACCAGCGGGAACCGCGCAGGGCCAGCACGTCCACCACGACCAGCGCCATCAGCAGCACGTTGACCTGGCCCAGGCCGACCGTGCGCCAGACCGGTTCCAGCACCGCCGACAGGGGGATCAGCCACCACACCTCGGGTCGCGGGCCGGTCAGCCGCACCACCAGGCCGAGGGCCAGGGCCGTGAGCACCCCGAAGACGCCCCACACCAGTTGCGCGGGCAGGCCGGCCAGGGGCAGGAACACCAGGGCCGCGAACGGCGGGTAGGCGAACGGCAGGTCCGGCGACCAGTCCGGGGTGGCGGCCAACCGCTCGTACAGGGGTTCGCCGTGCAACACCGCGAGCGCGCCCGAGCGGTACACCGCGCTGTCGACGCCCACGGGCCAACCGGCCACCCACCACACGACGGCGATCACCGCCAACGCGCACGACAACGCACATGCCAACACCGTTGTGGCACAAGGTCTGCGGTCCGTCCACACTGAACTGGGCACGGCGTCGACGCTAGGGAATCCGGCGCCCGGAATCGTCCCGCCCGGGTGGTGTTCCCACCCCACCCGCCGGTACCGGGCGGACCGGACCGCTACCCCGGTACTGCCTCCCCGGAGGTGCCGCTCGTCGGGTGCTACTCGCCCGGCGACACCAGGCCGGACTCGTAGGCCAGCACCACGGCCTGCGCCCGGTCCCGCAGCCCCAGCTTGGTCAGCACCCGGCTCACGTGGCTCTTGGCGGTCTGGTCCGCGATGGTGAGCGCGCCCGCGATCTCCGCGTTGGACAGGCCGCGGGCGATCAGTCGCAGCACCTCCCGCTCGCGCGGCGTCAGGCCGTGCAGGCTCGGGTCGGCGGCCCGGTCCGCGGCGCGGGCGGCGAACGCCGCCACCAGCCGGCGCGTGACCGAGGGCGCGAACAGCGTGTGCCCGGCCGCCACCACCCGCACCGCGTTGACCAGGTCGGCCAGCGGCGCGTCCTTGAGCATGAAGCCGCTCGCACCCGCGCGCAGCGCGCTGTAGACGTACTCGTCGAGGTCGAACGTCGTCAGCACCAGCACGCGCGGCGGTTCGCCGTCGCCCGCGCCGAGGATGCGCCGGGTGGCCTCCAAACCGTCCATGGCGGGCATCCGGATGTCCATCAGCACCACGTCGGGCGCCAGCCGGGCGGCCAGCGCCAGCGCCTCCGTCCCGGTGCCTGCCTCACCGACGACCTCCAGGTCCGGCTGGGCGCTCAACGCCACGTGGAAGCTCTCCCGGACCATGGCCTGGTCGTCGGCGATCAAGACCCTCGTGGTCACCGGTCACCCCTCTCGTCCAGCGGCAGCTCGGCGACCACCCGGAACCCGCCGCCCGGCGCGGGCGTCGCGGAGAACGTGCCACCGAGCACCCGCACCCGCTCGGCCATGCCCGCGAGCCCCTGGCGCGGCCGGTCGGCGTCGGCGTCACCGTCCAGCGCGGGACGTGCCGCCGCCGCGTTCGACACCGTGATCCGGAGCCGGTCGGCGTCCACCACCAGCCTGATCGAGATGGCGGCGCCGGGCGCGTGCCGCGCGCTGTTGCTCAGCGCCTCCCGCACTATCCCGTAGGCGGACGGCCCGACGCCCGCGGGCAGCGGGCCCGCGCCGCACCGCAGGTCCAGGTCGATCGCCGTGCCCGCCGCGCGGAACCGCGCCACCAGCTCCTCGACCTCGCCCAACCCGGGCTGCGGCGCGGTCTCCGCCTCGTCGTCGGCGGTCCGCAGCGCGCCCAGCATCCGGCGCATCTCGGTCAGCCCGTCACGGGCGAGGTCCTGCAACAGCTGGAACTCGGCGCGCACCTCGGGCGCCAGGCCCGGCAGGCGGTAGGGCGCCGCGTCCGCCCGCAGCACGAGCACCGACATGTGGTGGCTGACCACGTCGTGCAGCTCCCGGGCGATCCGGGTGCGCTCCTCCAGCGCCGCCGCCCGCGCCTGCTCCACCACCCGCTGCCGGTCGGCCCGCCTCCGCAACCGCACCGCGTTGCCCAGCACCAGCACGCCCGCGCCCAGGCCGGCCGCCAGGAAGTGGTCGCGGGGGTCGGGCAGGTGCGGCCAGATCGCGACCGCCGACACGGCCCACGCCGTGATCAGCACCGGCTGGTCGTAGCTCTCGGCCAGGACGTAGAGGACGAACCCGGTGGTCACCGCCAGCCCCACCACCCACGGCCAACCCCACTGCCTCGTCACGTCGGCGTAGGGCGGGTAGGTGCAGGGCGCGAGGAGCAGCAGCAGCGCGGTCAGCCGCCACGCCACCAGCGGGCGCCGGACCGCCAGCGCCACCGGCAGGGCCGTGAGCAGGCCGACGAGCAGGATCACCGGGTCCAACTGCCTGAGCCCGTGCTCGCTGAAGGGCACGATCGCCAGGAACAGGGCCGACGCGGCGGTCAGCACCGTGACCGCCCGCCGGAGCTGGAGGGCGGCCGGCGGGTCGACGGGCAGGTCCGGCGGCGCACCGCGCGCCACGACGAGCACGAGCAACCGCACCGCCTCGCGAACGCGCCCCGACCACCGCCCCACCTCGGCCATCTGGCCACCGTATCGGGTGAGGGCGGTGCTCCGGTCGGCTCTCGGGGGCGTGGTGGTGCGGAGCGGGATCAGGGGCGCCCCGCCCGGTCGCACCCCCGCGACGTGCGCGGTCAGCGGGGCAGGTGATCGACGCCGATCCCGGTTCGGGCCGCCGACCGACTAGGGTGAGGGGCCGGCTCCGCACAGCTACCCAGGGACCGCACCACGATGTCGCACCGCCCCGATCCGCCCGCTCCGGTCCGCGTGGTCCTGGTGGAGGACCACCGCATGGTGGCCGAGGCGATCCGGCTGGCCTGGGCGGACTCCGACGAGGTCGAGGTCGTCTCGACCGCCGGTTCCGTCGCCGCCGCCCTGGTCGACGTCCGACGTCACCGGCCGGACGTGGTGCTGCTCGACCGCCGCCTGCCCGACGGCGACGCCCTCCGGGCGGTGCCGAGCTTCGTCGAGGCCGGGGCCAGGGTGCTGGTGCTGACCGGCGAGGCGACCGTGTCCGCGGCCTCCCTCGCGGCGGAGTCCGGCGCGGCGGGCCTGGTGCTCAAGTCGTCCCGGCTCGACCAGCTGACCGACGCGGTGCGGCGGGTGGCCGAGGGCGAGGTCGTGTTCGACGGCAACCTGCTGGCCGGCGTGCTGGACAAGCTGACCGGTCGGTCGGCCCCGCCGGGCGTGGCGCTCACGGCCCGGGAGCGGGAGGCGTTGCTGCTGCTCGCCGAGGGCGCCAGCACCGAGGAGATGGGCGAGCGCATGGGGGTGGCGCGCAACACCGTGCGCAATCACGTGCAGCGGATCCTGGAGAAGCTCGGCGCCAGGTCGAAGCTGGAGGCGGTGGTCATCGCCCGTCGGGACGGCCTCATCGACTGATGCTTTTGCACCAGGCCGGTGGGTGTCGGTGCGTCTGGGCGTCCGGCGGGTCCGTGCCGCACCGTGTCACCGTGGACGTTTCCCTGACGAACCCGGTGGCCGAGTTCAGCGCCCCGGCAGACCGAGGGGCGGCGGCGCTGGCCCGCGAGTTCGTCCGCAGGACCCTGGCCGAGTGGAAGTACCGCGGCAACCACGAGGACGCCGTGCTGGTGGTCTCCGAACTGGTCACGAACACGCTGCGGCACACCTCGGGCACCCCGCTGCTCAGGCTGGTCGGCGCCGCGCGCGGGCTGCGGATCGAGGTCGCGGACGACAGCGCCGCGCTGCCCCGGCCGCGCCCCGCCGGCGCCTCCGGCGGCTGGGGCGTGCACCTGGTCCAGCGGCTGGCGGCGCGCTGGGGCGCCGAACCCCGGCCCGGCGGCAAGGTCGTCTGGTGCGAGATGCCCGCCGCGACGTCCTGATCGTCACGACCCGACCGCGGGCGGCGGTGGTGGTCGGCTCGGCGTCGGGCACGACCGCTCCTGTTGTGGACCGGGTTGGTCCAGTGGTGGACAGTGTCGCCATGGCGGCGGAACCACCCAACCCCCTCGACCCCCACGAGAGGCCGCCGGTGGAGGCGTACCGCCTGCTCGTCGAGAGCGTGGTCGACTACGCGATCTTCATGCTCGACCCGCTGGGCCGGGTGGTGAGCTGGAACCAGGGCGCGGAGCGCATCAAGGGCTACCTGACCGAGGAGATCGTCGGGAAGCACTTCTCGGTGTTCTACCCGGCCGAGGACCTGGCCACGCGCAAGCCCTGGCACGAGCTGGAGGTGGCGGGCGAGGTCGGGCGGTTCGAGGACGAGGGCTGGCGGCTGCGCAAGGACGGCTCGCGCTTCTGGGCCAACGTGGTGATCACCGCCCTGTTCGACGGCGAGGGCAGGCTGCGCGGGTTCGCCAAGGTCACCCGGGACCTGACCGAGCGGCGGCGGGCCGAGCAGGCGCTGATCGAGCAGCGCAAGCTGGTCGGCCACCTGGTGGAGGCCCAGGAGCTGGAGCGCCGGCGCATCGCCTGGGACGTGCACGACGACTCGATCCAGGCGATGGTCGCGGTCGGCATGAGGCTCCAGCTGCTGGCCGACCGGTTGCCCGCCGAGCACGCCGACGTGGTGCGCCGGCTCGACGAGGCGGTGGGGGAGGCCATCGGCCGCCTGCGCGGCCTGGTGTTCCGGCTGCGGCCACCGGAACTCGACCGGTACGGCCTGGTCGAGGCGCTGGACCGCTACCTCGCCGACGTGTCCGCGCCGTGGGAGCTGGACTGCCGGCTGCGGCACGCGCTGGACCGCGAACCGCCCGCCGACTCGGCGATCACGATCTTCCGCATCTGCCAGGAAGCCGTCACCAACGTCCACAAGCACGCGCGCGCGACCACCGTCGAGATCACCCTGACCTCGGTCGACAACGGCACGCTGGTCGAGGTCGCCGACGACGGGGTGGGCATCGGTGAGCTGCCCGGCCGCAACTCCCCGGAGCACTTCGGCACCGTCGAGATGCGCGAGCGGGCGGAGACCGCCGGTGGCTGGTGGTCGCTGACCGACCGCCCGGGAGGCGGCGCCCTGGTCCAGTTCTGGGTCCCGACGCCGGGGGAGGTCGAGCCGTGACGCCGGGCAAGCTCAGCGTGGTCATCTCCGACGACGACGCCATGATCCGCGACGCCCTGCGCGACGTCCTGGACGCCGAGCCGGACCTGGAGGTCGTCGGGGTCGCCGCCGACGCGGACGAGGCCATCGCCCTGACCGCGCGACACGCCCCGGCGGTCGTGGTCCTCGACGTCCGGATGCCCGGCGGTGGCGGGGGCCGTGCCGCCCGGGAGATCCGCAGGTTGGCGCCGGGGACGGGCATCCTGGCGCTGTCCGCCCACGCCGACCTGGCCGCCGTGGAGGAGGTCCGGGAGGCCGGGGTCACCGAGTACGTCGTCAAGGGCGCGCCCAACCGTGACATAGTGGCGGCGGTGCGACGCCTCGGCACTGGTAGAACGTCGGGGTGACACCGCAGCCCACAGCGGGAGCCGCCGTGACCGAGCCGATCGAGCCGCAACCGTTCGGCATCGACGTGCGCGTCGACCGAACGGGTGATACTCATGTTGTCGCTCTTTCGGGTGAACTTGACGTGGACAGCGCGCCGCCCGTCCACGCCGCCGTGGACGACGCGCTCAACGCCAGGCCGCCGCTGCTGCTCCTGGACCTGACCGAGGTGGTGTTCTTCGGCTCGCCGGGCCTGTCGCTGTTGTTAGCGGCGCACGAGCGGGCCGTCGGCGCGGGCGGTGCGATCGCCGTCGTGGCCGACCGCAGGCCGGTGCTCAGGCCGCTGGAGATCACGGGCGTCACGGCGGTGCTCGACGTCTTCGCCTCCCGGGCCGAGGCGCTGCACGCGCTGGGGGCGGTCGTCCAGCGGACGGGCGCGCCCCACGGCCTCACCGGGTGAGTCCCGGCACACGGACCCGTTCGTCGTGCGGTTTCGTCGGTCCCGCTCGGACACTGGAGGGGTGACCACCGCACCGCCGCTGATCTCGCCCACCCGCATCTACGTGGAGCCCGCCGCCGCCGCGTTGCCGCGCGGGCGGGCGGTGCTCGACCGGTTCCCGGACGCGGAGCTGGTCGAGGTGGCGAGCCACTGGCAGATCCCCGAGCTGCACGGCGACGAGGCGAACGCCCGCCGCTGGGTGCGGATCAAGCGGGAGGCGCTCGTGCTCGGCGTCAAGAAGTCGCTCTCGGCCCGGCCCAACGGGCGGTCGGCGCACTTCATCGCCCCGTCCACCGCCAACGGCTGCGCGATGGCCTGCGCCTACTGCTACGTGCCCCGGCGCAAGGGCTACTCCAACCCGATCACGGTGTTCGCCAACATCGAGCAGATCACCGGCTACCTGGCCCGGCACGTGGCGCGGCAGGGGCCCAAGGCCGAACCGGACCAGGTCGACGACCACGCCTGGGTCTACGACATCGGGGAGAACTCGGACTGCTCGGTCGACGCCCTGGTCAGCGACAACGTGCGCGACCTGGTGGAGCTGTTCCGCGACCTGCCCACGGCCAAGGCGTCGTTCGCGACCAAGCACGTCAACCGCGAGCTGCTCGACTGGGACCCGCGCGGGCGCACGCGCGTGCGCTTCTCCCTCATGCCCGAGCGGACCGCGAAGCTGCTCGACATCCGCACCAGCCCGATGGCCGAGCGGCTGGCCGCCCTGGACGACTTCCGCGCGGCGGGCTACGAGGTGCACGTCAACCTCAGCCCGGTCGTGGTGCACGACGGGTGGCTGGACGACTGGCGGGAGCTGCTGGAGGCGCTGGGCGACGCCGCCTCGCCCGGGACCAGGGCGCAGCTCGCCGCCGAGGTGATCATGCTGACGCACAACCGGGCGCTGCACGAGGTGAACCTGCGCTGGCACCCGAAGGCGGAGGAGCTGCTGTGGCGGCCGGACCTCCAGGAGGTCAAGCGCAGCGAGGGCGGCGGGGTCAACGTGCGGTACCGGGCGGGCCTCAAGCGCGGGCTGCTCGACGAGCTGTTGGCGCTGATCGACCGGCACGCCCCGTACCTGAGGGTGCGGTACGCCTTCTGAGCCGCCGGGCACCGGAACGGCCGGCCGTCGACCCCCCGGCCTGGCCCGCTCGGCGAACCGCGCTACTCGTCCAGGTCGGACTCCCCGCGGCCCCCGCGGGTCGGCATGCTCGACGAGCGGGCCGTGCCGGGTGGTGACCGCCGCGGCCCCGACCGATGAGCGGGGGACGAGGTGACGAAGCACCAGGCGGCCTTCTTGCTGGTGGACTTGGCCTTGATCGTGGGGTCGGCGCTCGTGCCGTTCCTGCTCGGCGTGCTGCTGTCGCTGCACCTGGTGCGGCACCACGAGACGGTGAACCGGCTGGGCTTCGCGCTGTTCATGAGCGTGGCGCTAGCGGTGACCGCGTTCCCGGTGCTCGCCAGGACCATCGCCGACCGGGGATGAACGGCACCCGCCTGGGCACGATCGCGCTGTCCGCGGCGGCGGTGTGCGACGTGGCGGCGTGGTCGGCGCCGGCCCCGGTGCAGGCGATCGCCGGGCAGGGCGGCGTGCCGCACTGGCAGGTGCTGCTGGTCGTGCCTTACGCGGTGCTGATGTTCGTGGCGGTCCGGCCGCTCCTGGCCCGGCTCCTGGTCCCGGGCGCGCCGCTGAGCCCGGGCAACTTCACGGTCGTGCTCATGGGCGTGCTCGCCTCGGCGGCGGCCACCCAGCTCATCGGCCCGCACTTCATCTTCGGCGCGTTCCTGTTCGGGCTGGTGATGCCCAGGTCCGTCAACGGGGTGGCGCGCGGGGACGTCCTGCGCCGCACGCAGGTCGGCACCGCGCTGTTCCTGCCGGTCCACTTCGTGGTCGCGGGCCTGAACGTCGACCTGTCCGGCCCGGGCGCGGGCGGCACGCTCGACCTGGCGCTGATCATGGTCACCGCGGTGGTGGGCAAGATGGCGGGCACGTTCCTCGGCGCGCGTTCGCAGGGCCTGTCGGGCAACGACTCGGCGGTGCCGGCCACGCTGATGAACACCAGGGGCCTCACCGAGCTGATCGCGCTCGGCGTGGGCCTCCAGGCCGGTCTGCTCGACCAGCGGCTGTACTCGCTCATGGCGGTGATGGCCGTGGTCACCACCGCCATGTCCGGCCCACTGCTGACCTGGTTGAACGCTCGGGCGCGGAGGACCGCGAACCTGGCCGGGCGGATTCCCGGCCCGCTCCCGCGCTCCCGTTGTCCACACAACGTTGTTCAGCGTCGGGATACCGAACCTGAACATCCCCCGCGGCTCTAACGTCAGGCCGGTTCGACCCGGAACCGCCGGATTCCGCACCGCCGCCACGGCGGTTCCTCCGATGCCGGACGACATTGGGAGACAACCGTGTCACGTGCTCGAACACCTCGGCGCGCCGCCTGGCCGGCGACCGCCACGGCGATGATCCTGTTAACGGGCAGCACCACCGCGGTCGCCACCGCCTCCGCGACCACCGCGACCACGACCACCACGACCGGCGCGACCACGACCGCGGCCGGCCCGACCACGACGGTCACCCTGGTCACGGGCGACCGCGTGGTGCTGGACGGCGACCGCGTCGTGGCGGTCGAGCCGGCCGCCGGGCGCGAGGGCGTGTCGTTCCACGCGTTCCACCGCGAGGACCACGTGCACGTCGTGCCCGCCGACGCCACCCGGCTGCTGGCCCGGGACAGGCTGGACCCGCGGCTGTTCGACGTCACCGGCCTGGTGGAGGCGGGCTACGACGACGCCCGCCGCGACAGCGTGCCGCTCATCGTGACCCGCGGGGACGACTTCACCACCGCCGAGGCGCCCAAGGCCGAGTCGGCGCCGGGTTCCGCGTTCCGGGCCCTGGTGGACGACCCGGGCGTGCGGAAGGTCTGGCTGGACGGCGTGCGCCGGATCTCGCTGGACCGCTCCACCGCCCAGGTCGGCGCGCCCGCCGCGTGGGCCGCGGGCTACACCGGGGCGGGCGTCAAGGTCGCCGTGCTGGACACCGGCGTGGACGGCGACCACCCGGACCTGGCGGGCAAGGAGATCGCGGAGCGCAACTTCACCAGCGAGCCGGACGCCGTCGACCGGGTCGGCCACGGCACGCACGTCGCCGCCACCGTGGCCAGTTCCGGCGCGCCGTACCGGGGGGTCGCGCCGGACGCCCGGATCCTGGACGGCAAGGTGTGCCAGGCCGGCGGCGGCTGCCCCGAGTCCGCGATCCTGGAGGGGATGCGGTGGGCGACCGAGCAGGGCGCCGACGTGGTGAACCTCAGCCTCGGCGGCCAGGACAGCCCCGGCCTCGACCCGCTGGAGGAGGCCGTCAACACCCTGTCCGCCCGGACCGGCGCCCTGTTCGTGATCGCCGCGGGCAACTCCGGTTCGCCGAGCAGCGTGGGCTCGCCGGGCAGCGCCGACGCCGCCCTCACCGTGGGCGCGGTCGACCGCGACGACGGCATCGCGCCCTTCTCCAGCCGAGGACCGCGCGTCGGCGACGGCGCGATCAAGCCGGACATCACCGCGCCCGGCGTGGACATCGTCGCCGCCAAGGCCGCCCATGCCTCCATCGGCACGCCCGTCGGCGACGCGCACCTGGCGATGTCCGGCACCTCCATGGCGACCCCGCACGTCGCGGGCGCGGCGGCGCTGATCGCCCAGCAGCACCCGGACTGGACCGGGTCGCGGATCAAGGCCGTGCTCACCGCGTCGGCCGAGCCGAACCCCGACCTGACCGCGTTCGACCAGGGCGCGGGCCGGCTCGACCTCGCCCGCGCCATCACCACCACGCTCACCACCGACCCGGTCGCCGTCAACCTGGGCCTGCAGCTCTGGCCCCACCACGACGACACCCCGGTCACCAAGGAGCACACCTACCGCAACGCGGGCGACGCGCCGGTGACCCTCGCCCTCGCCGTCGAGGCGACGTCGCCGGACGGCACGCCCGCGCCCGCGGGGATGTTCACCGTCACCCCGACCGAGCTGACCGTCCCGGCGGGCGGCGAGGCGACGGCGAGCGTCACCGCCGACACCAGGCTCGGCGCCCTGGACGGCACCTACTCCGGCGCGGTCGTGGCGACCGGCGGCGGCGAGCCGCTGCGCACGCCGATGGCCGTGGAGCGCGAGGTGGAGAGCTACGACGTCCCCTTCGCGCACACCGGCCGGTCCGGCGCGCCCGAGGAGACCTACTACACCTACGTCTACGGCCTGTCCAACACGCGGATGGCCTACCTCAGCCCGGGGCAGGACACCCTCCGGCTGCCCAAGGGCGACTACTTCCTCGTGTCCGAGCTGGGACCGGCGGACGGGCTCACCCTGCTCGTGCAGCCGGAGCTGGCGGTCACCGGCGACGGCGTCGTCACGCTGGACGCCAGGGTGGCGCGACCGCTGCGCGTCACCGCTCCCGACCCGGACGCCGCGCCCGGCCTGCACGCGGTGGACCTCACCAGGCGGTACGGCGACATCCTGACCGGCGTCGTCGGCATCTACGCGCAGGGCTTCCCGGAGGGCATGACCATCGGGCACGTCGGGCGGGAGCTGCCCGAGGACGAGCTGAGCGTCGTGATCGGCGCGGAGTTCCGCGGCGCCCCCGTGGACTCCGCGCCGGTGACCTACCGGTTCTCCTGGGAGGAGCTCGGGCACGCGCCCACCGGGCTGGTGCGCGCGCCCGCGCGGCGCGACCTGGCGCGCGTCCGCACCTCGTTCGGCCCCGCGCTGCCGGGGAAGGTCTTCGTCCACGGCATCTCGATGATCAACTCCTTCGGCTACAGCGGCGTCTCCGGGCTGGTCGAGGTGCCGCCGTCCGGTTCGGGGATCGACTACGTCGCGGCCGGCGACAACCCGTGGCGGCGGGTGTTCTTCCAGGACGGGGCGCAGCTCAGCGAGACCGGGCTGTTCTCCGGCGAGGAGCGCTACCGCGCCGGCCGGACCTACGACAGGTCGCTGCACCACCCGGTGTTCGGGCCCGCGCTGCCGTCGACGCGCTACCCGTACCTGTCCCGGCTCGGCGACCGGATCGACTCGGGGGTGCCGCTGTTCGGCGACCGGGAGGGCAACGAGGGCTTCTCGCTGACCTCGTCCGCGCGCACCGCGCTCTACCGGGACGGCGAGCTGGTCGGGGAGACGAACAACCCGGACTTCGCCCAGTTCCAGGTGGAGCCGGGCCGGGCCGAGTACCGGCTGGAGGCCAAGGCGGTCCGCGCGCCCGACATCGCCGAGTTCGGCACGGAGGTCGGGCTGAGCTGGACCTTCCGCTCCGACACGGTCCCGGGCGACCAGGCCCGGCCGCTGCCGCTGTCGGTGGTCCGCTTCACCCCGGAGCTGGACGGCTCCGGCGCGGCGCCCGCGGGCCGGGTCCTGCGCGTGCCGCTGGTGGTGGACCAGCAGGAGGGCCCGGACCGGGTCCGGCTGCGGCGCTTCCGGGTGGAGGTGTCCTTCGACGACGGCCGGAGGTGGGCACCGGTCCCCGTGGCCGGCTCCACCGCGCTGGTCCGCAATGACGCGGGCAAGGGCGCGTACGCCTCGCTGCGGGTCGAGGCGACCGACGGCAGGGGCCACGCGCTGGAGCAGACCGTGATCCGGGCGTACCGGCTCGGCTGAGCACGTCGAGGGGGCCGCCACCGCCGCGGCCCCCTCGGCTTCCGCCTCGCCCCGCCGCGCCGCCGCGCCGGCCCGTCGCGCTGCCGTCCCACCCCGCCTTCGTCCACCACCGCCGCCCACCGCCGCCGTCCACCACCGCCGTCCACCACCGCCGTTCACAGCAGGTGCGGGTCCTCCCCGGTCTCCACCAGCCGCCGAGCGAGGTCGCGCAGCTTGGTGTTGCGGTGCTGCGAGGTGGTGACGAGCCGGTCGAACGCGGCCCGGTCGGTCAGCCGGTGCCGTTCCATGAGGATGCCGACCGCCTGGCCGATGACCTGGTTGCTGCGCACGGCGTGCCGGAGCTGCCGCTCCACGTCGGCGTGCTCGGCGGCCCGGCAGGCGCGGTCCAGGGCGGTGGCCAGGTTGGCGGCCAGCACGTCGGCGAGGATCTGCTCGTCGGCCCCGACCACGCGCGGCCTGGGGAAGGTGACCCAGAACCGCCGCCCGTCCGCTTCGAGCAGCAGGCCGGGCGCGGGGCAGCGGGTGGTCGCGGCGGGCGCGGCGATGTCCGGCCCCAGCACCACCACCTCGCCGCCGAACACCTCGCCCAGCCCCGCGGTGACGGCGTCGAGCAGCTCGCCCGGGTCGAGCAGCGACGTCAGCCGGGTGGCCAGGTCCACGGCGGTGGCGCGCCGGGCCCGCGCGGTGTGGTCGCGGGTCACGTCGCGGACCGTGCCGACCACCAGCACCCGGTGCTCGCGCTCGTCCGCCACGGTGCTCGTGGTCACCGCGACCCGCACCGCGCCGCCGTCCCGCCTGCGGAACTCCACCTCGTCGGTGGGCCGCGCGGGCTCCTCCCCGTCCGGCAGCCAGGGCAGCGGCGGGTGGTAGGGCGCGTCGGCCCGGCCCCAGCCGGTGATCCGCTCGAACGCGTCGTTGACCTCCAGCACCACCCCGAACGCGTCGGCGATGAACACCCCGTCGTGCGGTCACCCAGGACACGTCCATGACGCCTTCGTCGC
>NZ_JBHWIE010000204.1:0-13703 GCF_042732085.1 Actinosynnema sp. NPDC059797 | reverse complement strand
GTCCACCACGGGCGCGAGGTCCATGCTCACGCCCCGCGCGCGCAGCGCCCGCGCCCGGTCCCGGGCCAGGGCGCGCACCTGCTCCGGTGTCATGTCCGCGGCCATCCGCCGGGCGCTGGGCAGGGACCCGTCCAGCGCGTCGACCCGCTGCACGCGGCCGCCCTCGTCGTCGACGGCGACCATCAGGGGCAGCGCCGCCGCCGCGCGCACCGCGTCCAGGCCGCCGGTCAGCAGGCCGGTGTCCTCGCCGCCGATGAAGATGCCGCCCACCTGCTCGGCCTGCACGACCCGCAGCGCGTCCGCGGTGCCGCGCGGGTCGACGCCGACCATGAGCAGCTGGGCCAGCCGCGCGCGCAGGGGCAGGGCCTCGGCCTTCACCGCGCACGGGTCGGGCGCGGGGGCGGGTTCGGCCGTGCGCGACGGTGACGAGGACGGTGGCGGGGACGTGGAGGTGCCCGCCGGCGCGGCCACGGGGCGTCCGGTCACGGAGGCGCCGGGGTCGTGCAGCAGGGCGGCGAGCAGCGCGCCGAGGGCCGTGAACACCAGCAATGCCCTCGTCCTGGCGTTCGGGCCGCCGTGGTGCCTGCTCGGCCGCTCGGTCCGCACGGCACCAAACTTACGTCATCGGCCGCCCGAGCACCGGGCGCGCGGGCCGAGCGGCGCGTCACAGGGCCGCGGTCAGTCGTAGCGGTCCTGGTTGAGGAACCGGGCGAGGCCGCGCCACGAGTTGGGCCCCATCACACCGTCGACGGGTCCGGTGTAGCCCCAGCGGGCGGCCAGGCGCTGCGCGGCCGCCCAGGTGTTGGGGCCCGGGACGCCGTCGATCGGGCCGGTGTAGCCGTAGGCCCGCAGTGCGCGCTGCAGGGCCGCGTAGGTGTTGGCGCCGGGCACGCCGTCGACCGGACCGGTGTACCCGGCCTCCAGCCGCAGCCAGTTCTGCGCCCGTTGCCAGAACACCGCGCCGGGCACGCCGTCCTGCTCGGTGCCGGTCTTGGGCAGTCCGCCGCCGATGCCGGCGAGGTAGGTGAGCGGGTTGATGCGGGTGCCGCCCGGGTCGATCATGTGCCAGTGCACGTGCGGGCCGGTGGACGAGCCCGAGCCCGGTGCGCCGGGTTGCCCGCCGGACAGGCCGACGACGCCGCCCGTGCCCACGCGCGTGCCGTTGGCCAGCAGGAACTGCGACAGGTGCAGGTATTGGGTGCGGTAGCCGTTGTCGTGCCGGATGGTGACGGTGTGGCCACCGGTGCCGTTGTCCGGGGTGTTGGTCACCACTCCGCCGCCTGCGGCGGGCAGGCGGGTGCCCACGGCCATGCCGTAGTCGATGCCGCCCAGCGACCCGCGGGAGCGGTGCTGCTCCCAGGTGCCGGTGATCCGGTAGGCGGTGAACGGGTTGTAGAAGCTCGCGGCGCTCGCGGCGCCCGTCGTGACCAGCCCGCCGGCGACGGCGAGCCCCGCGCCGGACAGGAGGGTCCTCCTGCTGATGCCACCGTCGTCGCCCATCGGCCGCCTCTCGCGTGACGTTGCCCCTGAGACAGAAAGTAGCGGCGTGGTAACGCTGCGGTGTGGTGCGTTCGACCGACGACCTTCCGGGGCAGCCCAGGGGCGCGTCCGGCCCATCGGCGACCGACATTACTTCGCTACGCTAATGTTCCGGGTGTGAAGCGCCCCGTCGGACTCGTCATCGCCGTGCTCAGCCTGTGCGGGACCGTCGTGTCGCTCATGCAGACGCTCGTGGTCCCGCTGCTGCCCGAGCTGCCCACCCTGCTCGGCACCACCGCCGACAACGCCTCGTGGCTGGTCACCATCACGCTGCTGACCAGCGCGGTCGCCACGCCGATCCTGTCCAAGGTCGCCGACATGATGGGCAAGCGGCTCGTCATGGCCCTCGCCCTGGGCGTGCTGGTGGTCGGCTCGGTGGTGTGCGCGCTGAGCGGTTCGCTGGGCGGCATGATGGTCGGCCGGGCCCTCCAGGGCTTCGCGCCCGCCCTGATCCCGGTCGGCATCAGCATCATGCGCGACGAGCTGCCGAAGGAGCGGGTCGGCGCGGCCGTGGCGCTGATGAGCGCCACCCTGGGCATCGGCGCGGCGGCCGGGCTGCCGCTGGGCGGCGCGATCGCCACCGCGCTGGACTGGCACTCGCTGTTCTGGGTCTCGGCCGGGATGGGCGTGGTGATGCTGGCCGCGGTGCTGCTGGTCGTGCCGGAGTCCTCGGTGCGCAGCCCCGGGCGCTTCGACCTGGTGGGCGCGGTGCTGCTGTCGGTGGCGCTGACCAGCCTGCTGCTGGCGATCTCGAAGGGCTCGGCGTGGGGCTGGACCAGCCGCCCCACCCTGTTGTGCCTGGGCATCGCGGTGCTGGGGTTCGCCGTCGCCGCGCCGTGGGAGCTGCGGGTGGGCAACCCGCTGGTCGACCTGCGCACCTCGGCCCGCCGCCCGGTGCTGCTGACCAACGTGGCGTCGCTGCTCGCGGGCTTCGCGATGTACGCCAACCTGCTGGTCAGCACCCAGGAGCTCCAGCTGCCCGAGGCCACCGGCGTCGGCTTCGGCCTGACGCCCACCGCGGCCGGTCTCGCGATGCTGCCCGGCGGCCTGGTCATGGTGCTGCTCGCACCGGTCTCGGCCGCGGTCACCCGCCGTTACGGCGCCCGGGTCACGCTGCTGGCCGGTTCGCTGGTGATGGCGGTCGGCTACGCCCTGCGCGCCCTGCTCACCGGGCAGCTGTGGCAGCTGGTCGCCGGGACCACGATCATCTCGGTCGGCACGGCCATCGCGTTCGCCGCCATGCCGATCCTGGTGATGCGCTTCGTCCCGATCACCGAGACCGCCGCCGCCAACGGCCTCAACACCCTGGTGCGCTCGATCGGCACGTCCTCCTCTAGCGCCGTGGTCGCCGCCGTCCTGACCGCCGGCGCGGTCACCACCGCCGGGGTGGTCGCGCCGACCGCCGCCGCGTTCGCGTGGGTCTCCTGGATCGCCGCCACGGCGGCGGTGCTGGCCGCCCTGCTGGCCACCGCCCTGCCCGGCCGCGAGGTGACCTCGGTCCCCTCCCCCGCCCGCGACGAGACCGAGGAGGTCGTGACGCGCGGCGAGGTCGTCACGCCCGACGGCCACCCGGTGCGACTGGCCGTGGTCACCGTGCTGACCCTGCGCGGCCGGCGGGTCGACTGGGCCCGCACCGACCACACCGGCACGTGGTCGGCGGCCCTGCCGGGTCCGGGCCGCTACCTGGTGGTGTGCTCGGCGGACGGCTGGTCGCCCCGCTCCGAGGTGCTCGACCTGGGCACGGACCGGCCGCGGCGGATCGTGCTGTGCGACCGGCGGGAGCTGGTCGGCGTGGTGCGCCACGACGGCGCCGCGGTCGCCGACGCCCTGGTCACCCTCACCAGCCCGGCCGGGGAGACCGCCGAGCACGCGCGCACCGACCGGCAGGGCCGCTACGCGCTGCCGCTGCCACCGCTGGGCGGCTACGTCCTCACCGTGCTGCCGCCGGGTTCCGAGGTCGCCCACGCCACCGACGTGGTGGTCACCCCGCAGCGCCGCACCGTGGACCTCGACCTGCCCGTGGCGTGAGCCGCCCCGGACGCCCGTCCACCTATGATCAACCGGGTGGTCACCATCGCCGATGTCGCGCGCGCGGCGGGCGTCTCGCCCAGCACCGTGTCCTACGTGCTGTCCGGCAAGCGCACGATTTCGGAGACGACGCGGCGCAAGGTGCACCGCAGCATCCGCAAGCTGGGCTACCGGCCCAACGCGGGCGCGCGGGCGCTGGCCAGCAGCCGCACCAACGTGATCGCGCTCGTCGCACCCCTGCGCGCGGACCTGAACGTGCCCGTGGTCATGCAGTTCGTCGGCGCCACCGCCGCCGCGGCCCGCGCCCACGACCACGACGTGCTGCTGCTGACCGCGGACGAGGGCGCGGAGGGGTTGGACCGGGTCGCGGCCTCCGCCCTGGCCGACGCGATCCTGGTGATGGACGTGGAGGCGGACGAGCCGCGGGTGCCGGTGCTGCGGTCGCTGGAGCGGCCCGCGGTGCTCATCGGGGTCCCGGACGACCGCACGGGGCTGACCTGCGTGGACCTGGACTTCACCGCGGCCGGCGCGGCGTGCGTGGCGCACCTGGCCGACCTCGGTCACCGGCACGTCGCCCTGATCGGACCGTCCCCGGTCGTCTACCGGCGCGGCACCAGCTACGCGGGCCGGTTCCTGCGCGGGTTCGAGCGGGAGGCGGCGGACCGCGGCGTGCGGGCCGCCGCGCTGGCGTGCGTGCCCACCTACGACGGGCTGCGCGACTGCCTGGACGACCTGTTCGCCCGCCGACCCGCGGTGACCGGCCTGGTCGTGCACAACGAGGCAGTCCTCGGGCCGCTGCTGTCGGAGCTGGCGCGGCGCGAGCGGCGGGTGCCGCTGGACGTCTCGGTGCTCGCGGTGTGCCCGCCGGACCTGGCGCGCTCCCACGAGGTGCCGCTGACCTCGGTGGACATCCCGGCGGCCGAGCTGGGCGAGCTGGCCGTCGAGCTGGCGATGCGACAGCTCGACGGCCACGCGGAGCCGGAGGTGCGGCTGCTGCCCCCGCGGCTGGAGGTGCGGGGCAGCACCGGCCCACCGGCCTGACCACCACCCGCACCTATTGACTTTCGATAGGTTGCGAGCGATATTCGATGCATGAACACCGAGCGCCGCCGGTGGGTCCCGCCCCTGGGCGGAGACCCCGTGAACTACCTCCTCGCCTTCCTCGCCCTCGCCGTCGGGATCGCCGCCGTGATCTTCGGAGGGGCCGACGACTCGCCCGGCCTCCAGCTCATCGGCGCCCTGATCGTCCTCGGCGTGGTCGGGCACGGGGTGCGGACCGCGCGACGCGGCGGGTAGCGCGCGTCAGCGGTCCGCGCCGGTCCGGTGGTTGCCCAGGGTCACCAGGCGCACCGGTCCGGGACCGCCCTCGAGCTGTTCGGTGGCGATCACGGCGAAGGTGAGCGTGTTGTGCTCGGCCAGCACCCCCTCGGGGAGCACGAAGTCGCGCTGGGGGCTCAGCCCGCCCAGGTACTGGCCCATGTTCCAGCCGTTGACGAAGATCAGCACCCGGTGGTCGCGCCGGGGCTCGCCCTCGAACCTCAGGCCCACCGACACGTCGTGCCCGCGCGGCAGGTCCAGCCGGAACGTCGTGCGGTACCAGGACACCCCGGGCCGCGTCACGGGCGGCGGCGCGGACCAGCCCCGGGCGTTGCCGGGCAGGTGCCAGCCCTCGCGCTCGCCGTGCAGGCCGCCGACGTTCATGGGGCCGCGTTCGCCGTCGTCCGGGCGCGAACCGCGAACCTCCCACGAGATCGGCGCGGACGAGCCCTGCACCACCACGCCGAACAGGCCGCGCGGCTGCTTGTGCCGCACGTCGTCGGCGGTCCAGTCGTCGTTGTGGCCCATGTTCTCCACCAGGACCGTCAGCGTCGCCGGCCGCCCGGCCGCCAGCAGCCCCTCCGGCACCGCGAAGTCGCCGCGACCGGGGTCGGGGTTCACCGGTTCCGCGTCCGACTCCGTGCCGCCGGCGGCGGAACCGAGGTACCGGCCGTTGAGCCACACCAGGTACACGCCGCGCCGCCCGGTGATGGCGTTGACCGAGACCACCCGCTCGGTCCCGGTGGCGGTGAACCGGCCCCGGTACCAGACGCTGCCCTGGTGGAAGCCGTACTCGTCGGAATACAGCACGGGCAGGGTCTTCGGCTTGATCGGGCTCGCGGTGGTCGTCTTGTCGGCCGTGACCCACCCGGACCCGCCCGCGCCCGGCGCCTCGGCGCGGTGGCGCCAGTCCGTCAACTCGGGCAGGCGCACCTGCTCGGGGCCGGGCAGCGAACCCAGCAGCGACCCGCTCGGCGTGCGGCGCACGTGCACGGCCCGCCCGCCCGCGCTGAGCCTGCCGACCGGGGCGAACACCTCCACCTCGTCCGCCCGGTCGGTGTCGGCGCGCAGCACCAACCGGTCGCCGACCACCGCCGCGGACCGGGCCAGGGCGGTGCCCCGGACCAGCACCGGCCCCCGCTCGGTGTCCAGCCGCCAGAACCGCGCGGCGGTCTCGTCCGTGCCCAGCAGGAGCAGCAGCGGCGGCCGGCCACCGCCCGAGACCAGCACCCGGGCCAGGCCGGAGTGGGTGTAGTCCAGCCTCAGGTCGCCGCCCGCGTAGGAGGCCCGCACCGCGCCGTCGAGCACCCGCACGGTCGGTTCCGAGCCGTAGCGCAGCACCGTGGAGCCCTGCTCGCCGTCCCGGCCGTAGAGCACGGCCACGTCGCGCCCGGACACCTCCACGTGGGTGAGGACCTCCGAGTTCGACCACACCAGGCGCTGACCGCCCAGGTCGTAGCCCGCCACCAGCACCTTGGCGTCCCGCCCGGCCACCCGCACCGGCACCCGGTAGCGACCGTCCGGCGTGGACCAGTCCAGCTCGGTGGCCACGTCTGCGTCCGTGCGCCGGTCCGGGTGCCGGACCAGGACGAACTGCGTGCCGGTGTCCGGGTTGGACCGGGCCTGCGTGAACACCGCCGGGTCGGCGGGCACGGGCGCGGGCGACGGGTCGGTCTTCGCCAGCGGCGCGACCGTGGTCATGAAGTAGCCCTGGCGCTTGAACTCGTCGTACTTCGGCGTCAGTCGGCGCGACTCGGTGATCGCCGCGCCGTAGTCGTAGGAGGTGTAGACGTCGTTGGGCTGCGGCAGCCAACCCCAGGACGTGCCGCCGTAGGCCATGTAGTACCCGAACATGGTGGCGCCGCTGCCGATGGCGTTGGACTTGTAGAACACCTTCATGAAGTCAGGCCCGGTCAGGTCGCGGCACGCGTCGTACCCGGCGTCGTGCAGGTCGATCGCGCCGGCCTGGTACTCCGCCGCGTAGACCGGCCCGTCGTCGCGCAACCTGCGCGTCACGCCCTCTGCCTGCCCCCACGCGTCGGGCGCGCGGCAGTCGAAGCCCACCGGGTAGTCGTCCACGCCCGGGATCTGCACCGCACCCCGCCCGGACGACCAGTTGGCCAGGTCGCCGTTGCAGCAGTTGTTGTGCACGATCGGCACGTCGACGCCGGCCGCCCTCGCCTGGTCCTGGAGGTCCTCCATGTAGGCGGCGTCGACGTTGACCGCGTACTCGTTCTCCACGTTGTAGGCGATCACCGAGCCGCCCCGGGTGACCTGGTGGCGGGCGATGATCGGGTTGAGGTGGTCCAGCCACTCCCGGTAGGCGGCGGTGTAGCCCGGGTCGCTGGAGCGGGCGCGCCCGGGGACGGTCTTCAGCCACGCCGGGAACCCGCCGCCGCTGGTCTCGGCGTTGATGTAGGGACCGGGGCGGGCCACCACGTACAGGCCGAGTTCCTCGGCGGTGCGCAGCAGCAGGTCGACGTCGCGCACGCCGGTGAAGTCGTAGGAGCCCGGCGCGGGCGAGTGGTAGCCCCAGTGGAAGTACAGCGACACGCCGTTGAACCCGGCGGCGCGGATCTTCTCCAGCACGTCCCGCCACAGCCGCGGGCTGGGCAGCCGGAAGTAGTGGAACTCCCCCGACCACAGCACGACCCGCTCGCCGTCGACCATCAGCGAGTACCGGTCGTAGGTCACCTCGTGGCCGCCCGACGCGGTCGCCGACGCGGTCGCCGACGCGGTCGCCGACGCCGCCGCGGGCGAGAGCAGGGAGGCCAGCAGCACCACCACGACCCCTAACGCCCTCACCGGATCCCCTCCACCGTCACCGCGCTGCCCCCGGCGTCCACCAGCACCCCGTCCGGGTGCGCGTGCGCCGTCCCGCCGCCGACGACGTCCACCGACCGCGCGCCGACCAGCAGCAGCCGCCACCGCGCCGGCGCGTCCGCCACCTCGACCCACATCCGGTCGCCCCGCTTCACCAGGCGGAACGTCGAACCGCCGACCACCACCGAGTGCCTGCCGTCGGACAGCCCGTAGGCCCGCAGCGTGACGCCCTCGGCGTAGTCGTAGTCCGGCCGGTCGTCGACCGCTCCCACGGGCAGCACCGTGTCCGGCCGCACCAGCAGCGGCACGGTCAGGAAGTCGCAGCGCTCCCGCACCCAGCGCGGCCCCTCCACGACCGCCCCGGTGAGCAGGTGCGTCCACGTGCCCGGGGGCACGTAGTAGGACACGTCGCCGTCGTCGGAGAACACCGGCGCGACCAGCAGCGAGTCGCCGAGCATGTACTGCCGCTCCAGGTGGGCGCAGCCGGGGTCGTCGGGGAACTCCAGCGCCATCGCCCGCATCACCGGCACGCCCTCGTTCGCGGCCTGCCGCGCGGCCCGGTCCAGGTAGGGCATCAGGCCCAGCTTCAGCTTGGTGAACCGGCGCAGCACCTCCACGGCCTCCTCGTCGAACAGCCACGGCACGCGGTAGGACGAGCTGCCGTGCAACCTGCTGTGCGAGGACAGCAGGCCGAACGCGGTCCACCGCTTGAACAGCGCTGCCGACGGGGTGCCCTCGAAACCGCCGATGTCGTGGCTCCAGAACCCGAACCCGGACAGGCCCAGCGACAGGCCGCCGCGCAGGCTCTCCGCCATGGACTCGTAGGTCGCCTCGCAGTCGCCGCCCCAGTGCACCGGGAACTGCTGCGAGCCGACCGTGGCCGAACGGGCGAACACCACGGCCTCGTCGTCACCGAGCCGCTTGCGCAGCACGTCGAACACGGTCTGGTTGTAGAGGTAGGTGTAGTAGTTGTGCATCCGCTCCGGGTCGGAGCCGTCGTGGTAGACCACGTCGGTGGGGACGCGCTCGCCGAAGTCGGTCTTGAAGCAGTCCACGCCCTGGGCCAGCAGCGCGTCCAGCTTCGCCGCGTACCAGGCTCGGGCGGCGGGGTTGGTGAAGTCCACCAGCGCCATGCCGGGCTGCCACAGGTCCCACTGCCACACCCCGCCGTCGGGCCTGCGCAACAGGTAGCCGCCCTCGACGCCCTCGGCGAACAGCGGCGAGCGCTGCGCGATGTAGGGGTTGATCCACAACGAGACCTTCAGCCCCCTGGCCCGCAACCGCTCCAGCATCCCCACCGGGTCGGGGAACGTGCGCGGGTCCCACTCGAAGTCGCACCAGTGGTACTCCCGCATCCAGAAGCAGTCGAAGTGGAACACGCTCAGCGGCAGGTCCCGCTCCGCCATGCCGTCGACGAACCCCGAGACCGTCTCCTCGTCGTAGGAGGTGGTGAACGAGGTGGACAGCCACAGCCCGTAGGACCACGCGGGCGGCAGCGCGGGCCGGCCCGTGAGCGCGGTGTACTTGCGCAGGACGTCCTTCGGCGTGGGACCGTAGATCAGGAAGTACTCCAGCGACTGCCCCTCCACGCTGAACTGGACCCGGGACACCGCCTCCGAGCCGACCTCGAACGACACCCGGCCCGGGTGGTTGACGAACACCCCGTACCCGGCGTTGGTGAGGAAGAACGGCACGTTCTTGTAAGCCTGCTCGCTGCTGGTGCCGCCGTCGGCGTTCCAGACCTCCACCGCCTGCCCGTTGCGCACCAGCGGCCCGAACCGCTCGCCGAGCCCGTAGACCACGTCGCCGACGCCCAGGACCAACTGCTCGCGCACGTGGTGGCGCCCCTCGGCGGTCATCAGGCCGATGCCCTTGGTCCGGCTGCTGGTCAGCGTGCGCCCGGCCGCGGTGAAGTCCACCCGCCACTCCTCGCCGCGCAGCACCCGCACCGACAGCGCGCCGGAGGTCAGCTCCACACCGGCGTCGTCGTCCACGACCTTGGCCTCGTGCGCGGGGTCGACGGCCACCTCGAACGCCGGCTGACCGTCCACACCGCCGCTGAAGTGCGTGATGGACACCCCGACCACGTCCGGCGCGGGCGCGGTCAGGCCCAGGGTGACCAGCGGTCCCTTGAGCGTGTCGCCGCGGTGCCGGATCGGGCTGGTCGGCGCGTGCACGACCACCTCGCCGTCACCCGCGGTGACGTCGTGCACCTGGACCGGGTAGGCGCCCTCGACGCCCGGACGCAGCAGCCAGTACCCGTCGGTGAACTTCATTTGACTGCTCCTGCCGTGATACCGCGGGTCAACGCGCGTTGGAAGATGAGGAAGAAGGCGATGGCCGGCACCACGCCGAGCAGCGCGGAGGCGCTGGTCGTGGTGGCGTCCATCATCCGCTGGCCCTGGAGCACGCCCAGCGCCACCGGCACGGTCTGGTTGTCGTTCGAGATCAGCAGCACCAGCGGCAGGAAGAACTCGTTCCACGTCCAGATGAAGAAGAACACGAACAGCACCCCCAGCGTCGGCTTGCTGACCGGCACCACGACCCGCAGCAGGGTCTGCCACTTGTTCGCCCCGTCGAGGCGCGCCGCCTCCAGCAGCTCGCGGGGGAACCCGCCCAGCGTCGAGGTGAGCAGGTAGGTGCCGAAGGACGCCTGGATCACCGTGAACACGATGACCACGGCCGTCTTGGTGTCGTAGAGCCCGACCTCCTTGGTCAGGAAGTACAGCGGGTAGACCAGGGCTTCCTGCGGCAGCGTGTTGGCGATCAGGAACACCACCAGGATCCACAGCCTGCCGCGCACCCGGCCGATGCCCAGCGCGTAGGCGTTGCACACCGACACCACGACCGCGAGCACGGCCACCGACCCGCTGATCACCACGCTGTTGAGCAGCTTCTCGCCGAAGTCGACGCGTTCCCAGAAGGCGATGATCCCGTCCAGGGAGACCTCGCCGGGCAGGCCGAGCGGGCCGCCGGTGGCGTAGTCCTCGGGCGTCTTGACCGCGTTGAGCGCCACGAGCGCGAACGGCGTGAGCATCACCGCGGCCAGCAGGACCACCGACCACAGCACCGCGTGCCGCCTCACCGGTCCTCACCCCGCTGCTGCACGCGCAGGAACACCGCCGTGAGGACCAGCACGAGCACCGTCAGCACGGTGGCGAT
The DNA here is from genome assembly GCF_042732085.1 of Actinosynnema sp. NPDC059797. Classification (NCBI taxonomy): domain Bacteria; kingdom Bacillati; phylum Actinomycetota; class Actinomycetes; order Pseudonocardiales; family Pseudonocardiaceae; genus Actinosynnema; species Actinosynnema sp. NPDC059797. The sequence goes on along the minus strand of NZ_JBHWIE010000204.1, from coordinate 2,834 downwards.
GGCGGCGCCGTAGCCGACCTTGGTCTTCTCGAAGAAGTTCTGGAACGAGTAGTACGACGGGACGTTGGTCGCGCCGCCGGGCCCTCCCCTGGTCAGCACGTAGATCGGGGCGAACACCTTGAGCGCGGCGATGGTGCAGGTCAGCAGCACGACGAAGATCTCGGGGCGCAGCTGCGGCACGGTGACGTGCCGGAACCTGCTCCACCAGGACGCGCCGTCCAGCTCGGCGGCCTCGTGCAGCGACGGGTCGATCCGCCGCATCCCGGCCATGAAGACCACCACCGGGTAGCCGACCTGGATCCACAGCAGCACGCCCATGACCGTCCACAGCGCCAGGTCCGGGTCGCCCAGCCAGTTGCGCGCCAACGACTCCAGGCCGACCGCGCGCAGCACCTCGTTGAGCGCGCCGTCGCGCGGCGCCAGCACCCAGCTCCACACGATCCCGGCGACCGCGATGGGCAGCACCTGCGGCAGGTAGACGCACGCCCGCAGCACGCCCGCCGCGCGGGGGCCGAAGTGCTTGGCGACGTGGTCGAACAGGACCGCGGCGAGCAGCAGCCCGGCCAGGGTCGGCAGGATCGCCATGGCCACGACCAGGCCGACGTTGTGCCGGAACGACGCCCAGAACACCCCGTCGGTCAGCAGTCGCCGGTAGTTCTCCGCGCCGACCCACTCCGGGTCGCCCGCGCCGGTCCACTCGGTGAGGCTGATGCCGACGTTCATCCCGAACGGCACGAGCACCACCGCGAGCAGCAGCAGCGCGCCGGGCAGCAGGAACAGCAGGTAGGACCCGCGGTCGCGGACCGCGGCGGGAACCGGGCTCATCCGCCGACGCCCGCCAGGTTCTCCTCGTAGTAGTCGGCCAGCTCGGTGAGCACCTCGTGCGGCTGGAGCTCGCCGGTGATGAGCTTCTGCACGGCGGTGACCTGCGCGTCGTAGAAGCCGGGCACCGGCCAGTCCGGGTAGAACGCCAACCGGTCGGCGGCGCTGAGCTCGCGGAAGCCCTCGTTGAGCGCGGCCACGCCGGGGTCGGCCGGTGGCGCGTCGCCCGGGGCGAGCGCGACGCCGCCGGAGTCGCGCAGCAGGTCCTGGACGGGCTGCGACAGGGTGATCTCGATGAAGTCGTAGGCCAGTTCCTTGTTCTTCGCGCCCGCGGGCACCACCCACAGGTTGCCGCCCGACCCGGCGGTCATGCCGGGCCACGGCGCGGTGGCCCACTCGAAGTCCCGGACCTGCGAGCGCAGCCGGCCGTACCACCAGCTCCCGCTGATCATGATCGGGTGCCTGCCCTGGATGAACGACAGGCCCATGTCCTCGGCCTTGAGCCCGGCGGAGTCCTCGTCGAGGTAGCCCTCGCGCAGCCACGCGGCGAAGGTCTCCACGGCGTACGACCAGGTCCGGTCGTGGAAGTCCACCTTCCCGGTGTAGCGCTGGAACCGGTCGACCCAGTCGCGGTCGGCCCTGGTCAGCGCGAGCTGGTAGAGCAGCTGGGCGGCGGGGTACTCGGCGCCGCCCAGGGCCAGCGGCGTGACGCCCTCGGCGGCGAACTCCGCCATCGCGGCGGTCAGCTCCTCCAGCGTGGTGGGCGCGGCCAGCCCCCGCTGGTCGAACATGGTCTTGTTGTAGTAGACCGTCACGTACTCGGCGTAGTTGGGGACGCCGTACCACTTGCCCGACCCCATGACGCCGCGCTCGTCGTAGCGGGACGTGACGCCGGCGGCGGGTCCCACCTCGCGGTCCCAGCCGCGTTCGGCGGCCTCGTCGCTCAGGTCGGTCAGCAGGCCCTGCTTCGACAGCAGGCCGGTGGTGGCGTTGCCCTTGTTGTACTCCATGACGTCGGGGGCGTCGGAGGAGTTGAGGACCATCGGCGCGGTCTTCTGGACCTGCTCGAAGCCCTTCTCCTCGAACTTGACGGTCACGCCGGGGTGGGACTCCTCGAACCGCTTGATCGCCTCGGCCCAGGCGATGCCCATCGCGCTGTCGGGTCCCTCGTAGTGCCACAGCGTCAGCGTGTTGGGGTCGCCGGCGTCGTCGGAGCCACCGCACCCCGCCGCCACCGTCAGGGCCGCCACCAGGACGACCAGGAGTTTTCCGCGCATGAGGTCCCCTCCGCCGCGGGGACGCCGCCGAGCCCCCTCGTCATCGAAGCGCTTCGACTTCGCACGGTAGGGCGCGGGCGGCGGGAAGACAACAGGCCGGGCGGGTGAAACGCTTCGACAGGTGCGACCCGGGACGTCACGCGGGGTGCTGTCCGGGCCCCTCGGGACGCGGGCGGGCGCCTCGGGAACGCGGGCGGTCAGCTCCCGAAGACGTCGGTGAGCGGTCGCGGGGTCGGGGTCCTGGCGGGGTCGACGTACCACTCGTGCCCGGCCACCAGCCCGAACAGCCACGGGGGCATCCGGACCAGCGCGCGCATGACCGGGGCGAGCCGCCCGTTCCCGCTCACCTGCGAGCGGTGGGCGGCCAGCGCCGCCTGCTTCTGCCGGGCGAAGCGCCGCACGGTGACCCGGTGGGTGATGTCGGCGCGGGCGCTGAACGCCTCGCGCAGCGCGTCCACGTCGTAGCGGAACGGGATGCGCAGCACGCGCACCAGCCGGATCAGGCGTTCGGCCGCCTCGCGGGGCATCGTGGCCTCCAGCACCGCACCCACGCCGGCCAGCTCGCCCGCCCGGCGGCCCACCTCGTGCACCTTGACGTGGTCGCGGTGGCCGTACCCGCCGTTGGCGTCGTAGCCGAGCAGCACGTCGGCGCGTTCCTCGCGCAGGAGCGCGGCGAGCCGACCCGTCGCCTCGTCGACGTCGGCGCGGGCGACCCGCCGCCGGCCGGGAGGGTCG
>NZ_JBHWIE010000203.1:0-13712 GCF_042732085.1 Actinosynnema sp. NPDC059797 | reverse complement strand
CTCGCCCACCACCGATGGCCCGTCGAACGCACCATCGCCCACCTGAAGAACTGGAAAATCCTCGCCACCGGCTACCGAGCCCGCCTGACCGAACTCCCCACCCTCATCCGCATCGTCACCACCCTCGAGCACTACCGCCTCAACTGGTGACTTCTGAATAACGCTCTACGACTCGCGCGTTCTTCGCGTACGACTCGCGTTATTCGTTGGGGATCTTCTCGAAGGCCTTCGTGGCCAGGTTCAGCGCCATCGGGCACGGGTCGCCGCCGTCGAGGGGGGACACGCTCGCCATGAACGCCGGCGTGATCACGTCCGGGTCGTCGGTCAGCATGACCATCACGGTGCAGTCGCCGCCGCCCTCCTTGATCTCGTACGCGGTGTTCCCGCCGACCTCGATCGGGCGCGCCTCGCCCTCGTGCTCGGCCAGCGTCAGCATGAACAGCACCACCGTGAACGGGTCCTCCGTGCTCTGCACGCACCCCGGCTCGCCGCCCTTCGCCGCACCCACCGCGGCGGCCACCTCCTGCGGCGAGAGGATCGAGCAGTCGTCGTAACCCTCGGTCTTCTTCCGGGTGGTGATCTTGACGTCGCCGTTCGGCGCCTCGCGCCCCGTGGTCTCCGGCTTCCGCGTCGAGCGCGGCTCCGAGGCCCGCGTCGGCGGCTTCCTGGAGGTCGTCCCCTCCGCCGTCTCCTCCGACCCGGACTCCGACCGCGCACCGCCCGCGGCGGCCAGCGGCTTGCCCGTGACCGTCGTCGCGCACGCGGAGAGGCCGAACGTGAGCGCCAGGGCCAGCGCGGCGGTCAGGGCGGGGACTCGTCGAAGGTGCATGTCGTTCTGACCTCGTTCCGGCGTGCGCGGTTCCACCCTCGGTGGCCGCGGTCGTGAGCCCGCCCTCCCGGCGGGCCCGGGGCAGACTCTAGGTGCCCCCACCGCGCCCACACGCCCGGGGCGACCAACCTGTGACCGCACCACCGGGCCCCGCGTGGGTTAGGTTGCCGACATGGGCAAGGCAGCCGCTGTCGTCTGGGACGAGTCCTTCCTCGGCTACGACCTGGGCGGGGACCACCCGCTCAACCCCGTCCGGCTGGACCTGACCGTCCGGCTCGCCACGGCGCTGGGCGTGCTGGACGGCGTGGAGCCGATCTCGCCCGACCCGGCCCCCGACGCCGAGATCGAACGCGTCCACGAGCCCTCCTACCTCAACGCCGTGCGCGCCGCGCCGATGGCCGGCTGGGACGTGGGCCACGGCCTCGGCACCCCGGACAACCCCGTGTTCACCCGCATGCACGAGGCGTCGTCGCTGGTCGTGGGCGGTTCGCTGGCCGCCGCGCGCACGATCGCGAGCGGCGAGGCCGACCGGGCCGTCAACATCGCCGGCGGCCTGCACCACGCCATGCGCGACCACGCCGCCGGCTTCTGCGTCTACAACGACTGCGCGGTGGCGATCTCCTGGCTGCTCGACAACGGCTTCGACCGCATCGCCTACGTCGACACCGACGTGCACCACGGCGACGGCGTGCAGGCCGCCTTCTACGACGACCCGCGCGTGCTCACCGTCTCCCTGCACCAGAGCCCGCTGACGCTGTGGCCGGGCACCGGCCGCCCGGCCGAGCTGGGCGGCCGGGGCGCGGAGGGCACCAGCGTCAACCTCGCCCTGCCCGCCGGTTCCCACGACCGCACCTGGCTGCGCGCCTTCCACGCCACCGTGCCCGCCATCCTGCGCGCCTTCCGCCCGCAGCTGCTGGTCACCCAGTGCGGCGTCGACACCCACCGCGAGGACCCGCTGGCCGACCTGTCGCTCAGCGTGGACGGCCACCGCGCCATCTACCGTTGCCTGCGCGACCTGGCCGACGAGGTCGCGGGCGGCAAGTGGCTCGCCCTCGGCGGCGGCGGGTACGAGCTGCTGCGCGTGGTACCCCGCAGCTGGACCCACCTGCTGGCCACCGTCCTGGACCGGGACCTCGACCCGAACACGCCGCTGCCCGCCGACTGGATCGCCCACGCCGTCTCGCTCGCCCCGGACCGACCCCTGCCCACGAGCATGACCGACGAAGCCGACACCGACTTCCAGCCGTGGGGCGGTGAGCTGGACACCCCCGCCGACCTGGCGGTCCGGGACACCCGGCGCGCGCTGTTCCCGCTGCACGGCCTGGACCCCGACGACCCGAGGGACTGATCACCGGTGGACCCGTTCGACTACCCGAGACACTGGGAGGCCGACGTCGTGCTCAGCGACGGCGGCACGGTCCACCTGCGCCCGGTCACCCCCGACGACGCCGAGCGCCTGCTCGCCTTCCACGGCCGGCTGTCCGAGCGCACCCGCTACTTCCGCTACTTCGGCCCCTACCCGCGCATGCCCAAGCGCGACCTCGACCGCTTCAGCACCGTCGACCACAGCGACCGCGTCGCCCTCGCCGCGTTCCTCGGCGACGACATCGTCGCGGTCGGCCGCTACGACCGGCTCGGCGGCGGCGGCTCCGCCGAGGTCGCCTTCGTCGTCGAGGATCCCCACCAGGGCCGCGGCCTCGGCTCCATCCTGCTGGAGCACCTGGCCGCCGCCGCCCGCGAGCGCGGCCTGAGCCGCTTCACCGCCGAGGTGCTCGCCGAGAACGGCCAGATGGTGCGCGTCTTCCGCGACGCCGGCTACAGCGTCAGCCGCGCCTTCGACGAGGGCGCGCTGCACCTGGAGTTCGACATCGACCCCACCGACCAGTCGGTCGAGGTCGCCCGCGCCCGCGAGCAGGCCGCCGAGGCGCGCAGCGTGCACAACCTGCTGCACCCGCGCTCCGTCGCGGTCATCGGCGCCTCCACCGACCACACCAAGATCGGCCACGCGGTGCTGACCAACCTGCTCAGCGCGAACTTCGCCGGCCCCGTCTACCCGGTCAACGCCGACCACCGCTCCGTGCGCGGCGTCCGCGCCTACCCCTCCGTGCTCGCCATCCCCGACGACGTGGACCTGGCCGTGGTCGCGGTGCCCGCGCCGCGCGTGGACGAGGTCATGGACGCCTGCCTCGCCAAGGGCGTGAAAGCGCTGGTCGTCGTCACCTCCGGGTTCGGCGAGACCGGCCCCGGCGGCCTGAGCGCGGAACGCAGGCTCGTCGCCGAGGCCCGCGCCCACGGCATGCGCGTGGTCGGCCCCAACGCCCTCGGCGTGATCAACACCGACGCGGGCGTGCGCTTCAACGCCACCCTCGCGCCCTCGCTGCCCGTCCGCGGCCGCACCGGCTTCTTCTGCCAGTCCGGCGCGCTCGGCACCGCCATCCTCGCCACCGCCGCCCAGCGCGGCCTCGGCCTGTCCACGTTCGTCTCCGCCGGCAACCGCGCCGACGTCTCCGGCAACGACCTGCTCCAGTACTGGGAGACCGACCCCGCCACCGACGTGGTCCTGCTCTACCTGGAGTCGTTCGGCAACCCGCGCAAGTTCGCCCGCCTCGCCCGCCGGCTCGGCCGCACCAAGCCGATCGTCGCGGTGAAGTCCGGGCGGCACGCGGTCACGCCCGCGCTCGCCGCCACCTCCGTGCCCGTCGACGAGGCCAGCGTGCAGGCCCTGTTCGAGCAGGCGGGCGTCATCCGCGTCGAGTCGCTGGCCCAGCTGTTCGACACCGCCCTGCTGCTGGCCCACCAGCCCCTGCCCGCCGGGCCGCGGGTGGCCGTCGTCGGCAACTCGACCGCGATCGGGCTCCTGGCCGCCGACACCGCCCTCGCCCAGGACCTGGAGCTGGCGGGCGAACCCGTCGACGTGGGCGCGCAGGCCGGACCCGAGGCGTTCGCCGCCGCCGTCGAGGAGGCCCTGGCCGACCCCGGCACCGACGCGCTGGTGGTCGTGTTCGTGCCGCCGCTGACCGTGCCCGGCACGGCGTTCGCCCGCGCCCTGCGCGAGGTCGTGGAGCGCGGCGGCCGCACCAAGCCCATCGTCTCCACCTTCCTCGCCGTGGAGGGCGTGCCGGACGAGCTGGCCGTCCCCGGTCCCGGCGGCGAGCCCGGACGCGGCTCCGTGCCCTCCTACCCGAGCCCGGAACGCGCCGTGCTCGCCCTCGCCAGGGCCACCCGCTACGCGCGCTGGCGCTCCGCGCCCCAGGGCACCTTCACCCGGCCCGACGGCATCGACGCCGACACCGCCCAGCGGCTGGTCGCGGAGCTGCGGCTGGACGAGACCGGCGAGCGGCGCCTCGACGACGACACCGCCGTGCGGCTGCTGGCCTGCTACGGCGTGGACGTCGTGCCGTTCCGCGTGGTGTCCTCCGCCGACGACGCCGTCCGCGTCGCCGCCGAACTCGGCCACCCGGTGGCGCTGAAGTCCACCGACGACCGGCTGCGCCACCGCACCGACCTCGTCGGCGTGCGGCTCGACCTGGTCGGCGACGAGGCCGTGCGCGGCGCCTACGCGATGCTCGCCGAGGTCTCCGACCGGCCCGACGTGTACGTGCAGCGCATGGCGCCCAAGGGCATCTCCTGCGTGCTCGGCCTCCAGGACGACCCCTCGTTCGGCACCCTGGTCTCCTTCGGGCTGTCCGGGCTGGTCAGCGACCTGCTCGGCGACCGCGCGTACCGGGCCGTCCCGCTCACCGACGCCGACGCGGCCGCGCTCGTGCGCGCGCCCAAGGCAGCACCGCTGCTCGCCGGCTACCGCGGCGACGAACCCGCCGACCTGGTCGCGCTCCAGGACCTCGTGCTGCGGCTCGCCGCGCTCGCCGAGGACTTCCCCGAGATCCGGGAGGTCGCCCTGGAACCGGTGCTCGCCAGCGCGGCCGGCGCGTACGTCAGCAGCGCCCGCGTCACCCTCGGCCCGCCGCCGTCCCTGCACGACACCGGCCCGCGCCGCCTGCGCTCGCCGGGCCCGTCCCACTGAGCGGAACGCCGAAACGCACCGGACCCGCGCGGTCACACCCCCGTGACCCTTGAACGATCATGACTTCCCATTTTCGCCGCGCCTATGGACGGACCCCCTTTCGCCGCTTAGGTTCCGCACATCCGAGGAAGGCACCCGAAAAGGGGAAGAATGGCTCTGGCACACCTGCGCGCCCTCGTTGTCGCGTGTTCCGCCGCGCTCGTCCTCGCGTCGTGCGCCTCGGGCGACGACACGACCGTCGCCGGGAAGGCGGGCGGCACCGACCGGCTGACCATCGCCGTGGCGTACGACCAGCCGGGCCTCGGCCTGCGCCGGCTCGACGGCACGCACCGCGGCTTCGACGTGGACGTGGCCCGCTACGTGGCGAAGGAGCTGGGGGTCGAGGAGGGCGGCATCACCTTCGTCGAGGCGGTCCCCTCCGACCGGGAGACCCTGCTGACCAGCGGCGCCGCCGACCTCGTCGTGTCCAGCTACTCCATCACCGACAAGCGCAAGGAGGTCATCGACTTCGTCGGCCCCTACTTCGTCGCGGGGCAGGACCTGCTGGTCAGGCTCACCGACGAGCGCATCACCGGCCCCGAGTCGCTCGACTCGGGCAACCTCAAGCTGTGCTCGGTCGCCAACACCACCTCGGCGCAGCACGTGAAGGACCGGTTCGCCCAGTCCGTGCAGCTGGTGGAGTACCCCACGTTCAGCGATTGCGTCACCGCGCTGCTGGCCGAGCAGGTGGACGCGTTGACGACCGACGACGTGATCCTCGCCGGCTACGCCGCGCAGAACCCCGAGCTGCTCAGGGTCGTCAACAAACCCTTCAGCAAGGAGGAATACGGGATCGGGATGCGCAAGGGCGACCCCGACAGCAAGGCGAAGATCACCGCCGCCGTTCAGAAGATGATCGATTCCGGCGAGTGGCGCAAATCCCTGGAGGCCAACGTGGGGGAATCCGGTTACGCCATTCCGGAGCCGCCCGCCCTCGTCCCGTGAACGGGAACCCACCCCGTCAGCGGTCTGACCGGCGCGGACCCGCCCGTAGGCTCGCGTCGTGCCCACTTCGCGCCCCATGCCCCACTACCGCGCGGACGGCCCCGTCCGCGCGGGCGTCCCCGACCACGGCCGAGTTCCCCGCTACTACGCGGTCAAGACAGAGCTGCAGTGGCTCATCGAGGCGCTGGGGGAGGGCACGGCCCTGCCGTCGGAACGGGACCTGGCCGAGCGGTTCTCGGTGTCGCGGGTGACCCTCCGCCAAGCCGTCGGCGAGCTGGTCATGGAGGGCAGGCTGCAACGGCGGCAGGGCAGCGGCACCTACGTCGCCCCGCCCAAGCTCGTGCAGCCGCTGTCGCTGGTCAGCTACGGCGAGGGGATGCGCCGCCAGGGCGTGACCCCGGCGCGCGGCGTGATCACCGTCGAGCACCTGCCCGCCGACGACGTGCTGGCCCGGGACCTGCGGGTGCGGCGCGGCGACGCGGTCGTCCACCTGGAGCGCGTGCTGCTGGCCGACGACGAGCGCATCGGGCTGGAGTCGACCTACCTGGCCGCCGCCCGGTTCCCGACGCTGCTGGACGAGTTCGACCCGACGACCTCGCTGTACGAGTGCCTGCGCGACCGGCTCGGGGTGGAGTTCGCCGAGGCCGAGGAACGCGTGGAGACCGTGCTCGCCACCCCGCGCGAGGCGCTGCTGATCGGCACGAACCCGGCGCTGCCGATGCTCCTGCTGCACCGCGTGTCCTACGACGCCGGCGGCGAGCCCGTCGAACGGGCCCGCTCGCTGTACCGGGGTGACCGGTTCAGCTTCGCCGCGCGCCTCCGCTCGGGCTGACCGGCGGTCCCGGCGGACCTGCGGTCCACAGTGGACCCGTACCCGCAACGGACGCGCCCTGTCGGGTGAAGATCGGCGGTCGACGCCCCGGAAACGCCCGTTGGCAGGAATTTGGACGTGCCCTCGCGGGGGTACCGTGTGGCGCACAGGGACGTGAGTCCTCCTCACCCGCAGCGCCGCGGGGGAAGCGGGGGTGGCGCCGTGACGTTCAAGGAAGAGTTCCTGGCGGAGCTCGAAGACTGCCTGCGCGGGTACGGCGCCGTCCCGGTGCTCAACCCGAACGCGCTCGCCCGGCTGATCGACTTCGTGCGGCGGCTGTCGGACGACGACCCCCGCCTCCGGTGCCTGGAGGGCGTGGACCAGGGGTCCGGGTCGTTCTGGAACAACCCCGCCGTGTGGTGGGAGCTGGTGCCGCGCTTCGGGGTCGCCTCCGGCGACTGCGCCGAGCTGCTCGACCGGATGCTGGACGAGGCGGTCACCGACGAGATCGACGTGCTGGAGATGGAGATCCGGGAGCTGCCCGGCTAGGGGTGGTTCACCCGTGGTGCACCTGGGTCGCCAGACGCACCACGGGGAGTTCGCACCCCCGGCCGGGTCACGCCCCGGGTCCGCCGGTCACACGGACAGCAGCCGGTCGAAGAACGAGCGGTAGCGCTTGAGGGCCTGGCGCAGCTCCTCGGTGTCCACCTGCCCGCCCTGCTGCCACTGGCCCTCCAGCGAGCTCTTGTGCGCGGCGAACGTGGTGGCCAGGTTCTGGATCACCTGGGCGACCAGCTCGTCGGCCCGCTGCACGGCCTCGCGCGGGTCGTCGACGAAGCCGGCCTGCAGCGCGCGCCACTCCGCCTGGTAGTTCGCCGAGTCCTCCTCGCCGAACAGCGGGGCGTCGCCCGCCGTCGTGGAGACCGCCGAGGGCTCGACCGGCTCCCGGTCGGCCCGGTCGTCGTCGAGCGGGTCCTCGCCGAGGCGCTCGTGCCCGACCGACCCCGACTCGGTGGTGTCGCGGTCGAAGGTGTCGCGGTCGGTGGTGTCGTGGTCCACGGCGTCACGGTCGACGGTGTCGTGTTGGGCGGGGGCCTGGTTGTTCCAGTCGTGGCCCTCGGCCGCGGGCACGCCGTCGCGGTACCCGTCGGTGCCGCGCAGCCCGCCGGACGCGTCGACGGCGGTGTCGTCCCGAGTGGTGCCGTCCCTGGTGATGTCGTCCCGGGTGGTGTCGTACCGCTCGTCGCGGGTCTCACCCGCCTGGGGCACGATCGCGCCCTCCGGCCGGTGCGCCGCGAAGTCCTCGGTGCTCAGGCGACGTTCGGTCATCACCGCGCTCCTTCCCGGCGCCCGCCCTCGTGGCGGTCGCCCAGCAGGTCGTCGAACAGGGCCCGGTAGTGGACCATCGCGTTGCGGAGGTCCTCGGTGGAGGCGTCACCGCGCTCGTGGCGCTGGGAGATGGAGTGCGCCTCGCGGTAGTGCTCGATGGCGCGGGCGTGCTCGACCGACAGCAGCGACGCCTGGCGCTCGTACCCCTCGGTGGGGTAGCCGCGTTCGGCCATCAGGTCGGTCACCAGGCGGTCCGCCTGGCTCACCGCGGCGGACGGCGAGTCGACGAACTGCTCCTGCACCCGCGTCCAGTTGCGCTCGTAGCTGTCGCGCGACGCCGGCGTGAGCGGGCGCAGCTCCAGCTTCGAGTGCTCGCGCTCGCGCTCGACCAGCTCGCGCTCGGCGACCATGCGGTTGTCGGTCCGCCGCATCACCCGCTCGTACTCCGGGCCGAACCGCTCGCGCAACCGCTTGCGCTGCAACGACTTCTTCGCCAGCAGCGCCACCGCGACCAGTGCGACCAGCACGACCAGGATGACGCCGATGATGGTGCCGGTGGACATCTCTGCCTCCTCACGGCTTCGGATGTCACCGGACTACCCATCGCCGGTTCGAGTTGAAACCTGCTCACCTCTTGACACGCGGGCGGGTTCGTGCCTACTTCAGGGTCAACTACCGGGGAACGCCTGCGCCGCAACGCTCCTCACCGCGAGACCGCCTTGCGGTACTGCCGCACGGCCAGCGGCACGAACACCGCCAGGAAGACCGCCACCCAGATCAGCGTCGTCGGCACCGGGTGTCGCAGCGGCCACGCGTCCGGCGGGGGCGTCAGCGGGTTGGTGTTGCCGAACAGCAGGCGCACCGCCGCCGTCACCGCCGAGACCGGGTTCCACTCGGCGAACGCCCGCAGCGGGCCGGGCAGGTTGCCCTCCTGCACGAAGGTGTTGGCGATGAACGTCAACGGGAAGATCACGATGAACACCGCGTTGTTGAACACCTCCGGGCTGCGCACCATGAGCCCGATGATCGCCATCCCCCACGACAGCGCGTAGGCGAACAGCAGCAGCAGCGCGAACCCGCCCAGCGCCTCGAGGAACGACGTGCGGATGCGCCAGCCGACGAGCAGGCCCGTCGCCGACATCACCACCACGATGATCACGTTGTTGACCAGGTCGCTGGTGGTCCGCCCGATCAGCACCGCCGACCGCGCCATCGGCAGCGACCGGAACCGGTCGATCACGCCCTTCTGGATGTCCTCGGCCAGGCCGGAGCCGGTGATGGTCGAGCCGAACAGCACGGTCTGCGTGAAGATCCCCGCCATCAGGAACTCGCGGTAGTCCATGCCGGGGATGCTGATGGACCCGCCGAAGACGTAGGCGAACAGCAGCACGAACATGATCGGCTGCAACGTGGAGAACACGAGCAGGTCGGGTATCCGCTTGATCTTGATGAGGTTGCGCTTGGCGACGACCGCGCCGTCACCCAGGGCCTGCGCGAAGGCGTTCACCGGTCCTGCTCCCCCTTCTCCTCCGCCGCGTGACCCGTCAGCGAGAGGAACACGTCGTCCAGCGTCGGCCTGCGCAGGCCGATGTCGAGCACCTTGACCGACTCGGCGTCCAACCGGCGGACGCCCTCGACCAGCACGTCCGCCCCACCCGAGACCGGCACGGTCAGCCGGTGGCCGCGGTCGTCGAGCGCGATCTCCCCGATCGCCAGCGGCGCCAGCGCGTCCCGGGCGGTCGCCGCCTCCCGCGCCGAGCCCACGGTCAGCTCCAGCCGCTCGCCGCCCACCTGGTCCTTCAGCTCGTCGGCGGTGCCCAGCGCGATGACCCGGCCGTGGTCGATCACCGCGATCCGGTCCGCGAGCCGGTCGGCCTCCTCCAGGTACTGGGTGGTCAGCAGCAGCGTGGTGCCGCCCGCCACCAGCTCGGAGATCACGTCCCACAGCCCCAGCCGGCTGCGCGGGTCCAGGCCCGTGGTCGGCTCGTCCAGGAACAGCACCGCCGGTTCGGCGACCAGCGCGCCCGCCAGGTCCAGCCGCCGGCGCATCCCGCCCGAGTAGCCCTTCACCGGCCGGTCGGCCGACTCCTCCAGGTCGAACCGCGCCAGCAGCTCGCGCGCCCGCTCCCGGCTGCGCCGCTTGCCCAGGTGGTAGAGCCTGCCGACCATGTCGAGGTTCTCGAACCCCGTCAGGTTCTCGTCCACGGCCGAGTACTGGCCGGACAGGCCGATCCGGCGGCGCAGCTCGCGCGCGTCGGCCACCACGTCCAGCCCGGTCACGCGGGCCCGGCCCCCGTCGGCCTCCAGCAGCGTGGTGAGCACCCGCACCGTCGTCGTCTTGCCCGCGCCGTTCGGCCCGAGCAGGCCCATCACGGTCCCCTCGGGGACCACGAGGTCGAGGCCGTCCAGGGCCACCACCGACCCGTAGCGCTTGACCAGGCCCGCGGCCTCGATCGCATTTGCCATGCGGGCCATGATGGACCGGGGGGCCGACAATTTCAGGTGGTTATCGGGGGCGTCGAAAACTGACGTTGTTCGGCACCCGCCGGTGTCGCGACCGCGACACCGGGTGAACGCGGGGTTTCCGCGCGGCCACTGTGGACCGTGCGAACGGGTGTGGGACCGGTACCAGGACGACGCGTCCGCTGGGGCGGTGCGACGCGGACGCCCGGCGCGACCGCACCGGCAGGGTCATCGGTTGGGGCGGATATGCACCTTTTAAGTGCTCGAACGGGTGAACTGGCCAATCGGCCGAACGGCACTAGTGTGGTCACAGTTCTTTTCCGACGAGGAGAGACCCGAATGGCAGCCGTCCAAACCCGACGCAAGCGCAAGTTAGGCCAGTTCCTCAACGCGCTGCGCAAACGCGCCGGCAAGACCGAGGCCGACTACCACGCCCTGACCCGCAAGACGCAGTCGACCCTGTCCCGCATGGAGAACGGCTACATCAGTCCGAGTTGGACCGAACTGAGCGCGCTGCTCGCCCTGTACGGCGCCACCGAGGCCGAGCGCCGCGAGGCGGAAGCGCTGTGGGAGGACGCGAAGCAGGACGGGACCCGCCTGGTGTACGCCGCCGCCTACACGCCCGAGGCCCGCACCTACGCCCGGCAGGAGGCCGACGCGACCGAGGTGCGCACCATCGAGATGATCGTCATCCCGGGCCTGCTCCAGACCCCGGCCTACGCGGCGGCGATCAGGCTCGCCGGGCGGCGCTTCATGGACTCGGCGGTGTCGGCGGAACAGGTCGCCGCGGCGCTGGCGAACCGGCAGCGCCGGCTGCCCGGCCTGCGCCTGCACGCGGTGATCGACGAGGCCGCCCTGCACCGCGTCGTGGGCGGGCCGGCGGTGATGCGCGAGCAGTTGTCGCATTTGCTCGATGTGGGCAGGCAGGACAACATCACCATCCAAGTGGTGCCGTTCGGCGCGGGGGCGCACGGGACCATGTCCGGCGGCGGCGCGACCGCCCTCCGCTTCGAGGACAGCGAGCCCTCGGCCGTCTACCTGGAGTACGCGGGTGGCGGGAAGTGGGTGGACAATCGCGCCGACGTGCAGAAGTACCTCTTGCACTTCGAGGAAATGGTGAGCGAGGTCGCCCTGTCGCCCAAGGAGTCGGCCTCGCTGATCAGAAAACTGGCAACCGCACTGAAGGACTCATGATCACCGACAAGACGTGGCGCAGAAGCTCCTACTCCGGCGCCGGCAACAACTGCGTCGAACTGGCCGTTGGCCGGACCGGGACCCTGGTCCGGGACAGCAAGCGACCCGGTCCGCGACTGGCCTTTGCGGACCGTCCATTCCGGGCTTTCCTCACTTCCCTCCGACAACGCTGACCACCGCCGACGCTCCGCCGCCCGCACCGGTGCCGCCCCTCCTCACCGCGCCGGTGCGGCGGGCGTGAACGGTTCGCTTCACCCTCTCCGGTGAGGGCGTGGGCCGGTCGGCGCAACGCGAGGTCGGCTCCGGTCGACGCCGCGTTGAACGTTTCAACCGTTCCGCTCGGGACATATTCGTTCACCCGAGCGGGTGATTTTTTGAAAGAACCGGTTTGAACGGCGGATGTGCCGTCCAGGCCCTGGCGGGCGCGGGGACCCGCCGGGGCCGCGCCCCGACCGCACCACCCCGGCCACGGAGCGTGAACGGCCCGCTCCGTCCACGGTGGACCGGCTCCCGCCCGTTCCCGCCGGCGGGTTGCGGACCTTCTTTGCACCACGTGCACTTTTTCATCCGTGCGACGTCACGGGCGTCCACCGGATGCCCATCGGATGTCCACAGAGGACTCAACGGGCGCGGGCGCTCAACGCCGGCCGCCGGTCCTGGCGTCGTACTCCCGCCGCGCCCGCTCGACCCGCTCCAGGTTCACCGACCACTCGCCGATCGTCGCGAACAACGGGGCCAGGCTGCGCCCCAGGTCGCTGATCTCGTACTCCACGCGCGGCGGCACCTCGGCGTGGTAGGTGCGCACGACCAGCCCGTCGCGCTCCAGTTGGCGCAGCCGCTGCGTCAGCACCTTGGGCGTGATCGAGGTGATGCGGCGCTCCAGCTCCACGAACCGCTGCCGCCCGTGCTCGTGGAGCGTCCACAGGATCGGCGTGGTCCAGCGGCTGAACACCAGGTCCACCACCGGCGCGATGGGGCAGGCCAGCTCCGGCTCCGCTGTGTTCCCGATCACTGCGACCCCTTCCGCCCATTACTTTCCCCTAGGTACCTACTAGCCCCGCGATAGTAGCTTCGCCGCGTCGTGATCGAACTGGGGACGGAGCGGACATGATCGTGGTGACCGGAGCGACGGGCAACGTGGGGCGGCCCCTGGTGGAGGCCCTCGTCGCGGCGGGGGAAGAGGTGACGGCGGTGTCGCGGGGGACCGCCGGGCCGGACGTGCCGGAGGGCGTGCGACACGTCCGGGCGGACCTGACCGAACCCGACGGTCTCCGGCCCGCGCTGGCCGGGGCGGAGGCGCTGTTCCTGCTGACCTCCGGCGAGTACCTGGGCTCGGGCGGCGACCTCGGCGACGTCCTCGGCGCCGCGCGGTCCGCCGGCGTGCGGAGTGTCGTGCTGCTGTCCTCCCAGGGCGTCGGCACCGGGCGCCACCCGGCGCACCTGGAGGACGCCGTCCGGCAGTCCAGTCCTGAGTGGACGGTCCTGCGACCGGGCGGCTTCGCCTCCAACGCCCTCCGGTGGTCGGGCGGGGTCCGCGCGGAACGCACCGTCACCGCGCCGTTCGCCGACGTCGCGCTGCCCGTCGTCGACCCGGTCGACATCGCCGAGGTCGCCGCCGCCGCGCTGCGCGACCCCGGCCACGACCGGCGCACCTACGTGCTGACCGGCCCCGCGCCGATCACGCCCCGGCAGCAGGCGTCGGCGATCGGGGAGGCGCTGGGCGAACCGGTGCGCTTCGTCGAGCAGGGCCGGGAGGAGGCCAGGTCGCTGATGCTGCGGTTCATGCCCGAACCGGTCGTGGAGAGCACCCTGGCCATCCTGGGCGCGCCGACCGCCGCCGAGCGGGAGGTGAGCCCCCACGTGGAGCACGTCCTGGGCCGCCCGCCCCGCACCTTCGCGACCTGGGCCCAGCACAACGCCGCCGCCTTCAAGTAACCCCAACCGCACAACACACCGGCCCGCAACGTACGACTCGCGAGCCCTGAACGTACGACTCACCCGCCCGGAACGTACGACTCGCGAGCCCGGAACGCAAGACACGCCCCACTTGAACGCAAGACACGCGAGCCCCGAACGCA
>NZ_JBHWIE010000202.1:0-13730 GCF_042732085.1 Actinosynnema sp. NPDC059797 | reverse complement strand
GGTCCGGCTAGGTCGGCCGCCTCGCCCGGTATCCCCGGCCGGGCGAGGCGGCCGGAGTTCTAGGTGCGCGCCAGGGTCAGGTAGGCGAAGCCCAGGGAGCCCCGGTAGCCCTTGAGCCAGCCGTCGCGGTGTTCGTCGACGATCTCGCGGACCTCGGCGGCCCGCGGGTGGTCCGGGTTGGCCAGCAGCCAGCGCTCGCGGGACGCGCACCAGCGGGACTCGAAGTCGTCCCACTCGTCGCGGGTGGCGGTGGTCAGGTTGAGCAGGCGGTAGCCGCAGGTCAGGGCCAGGTCCACCAGGTCGGGCAGGGTGGCTTGGACCTCGTCGCCGAAGATCGCCTTCGCGGTTGCGTTGGGCGGGTTCTCCCAGAAGCCGTCGCCCAGGAGGAGGGTGCCGCCGGGGCGGAGGCGGGCGTGCAGGGCCTCCAGGGCGCCCCTCGTGCCGCCCCACGCGTGGGAGGCGCCGATGCTGATCACGACGTCGGCCGGGTCGGCGGTCCAGGTGGTGACGTCGGCGAGGTCGAGGGCGACCCGGTCGGTCAGGCCCCTGGCCTCGACGTTCGCCCTGCCCCTGGCGATCGCGTGCTCGTCGCCGTCCACGCCGGCGGCGGTGGCGCCGGGGACGTGCTCGACCGCGCGGAGCAGGAGTTCGGCCCAGCCGCAGCCGTAGTCGACGACCCTCTGGCCCGGGGTCAGGTGCAGGCTTCCGACCAGGTCGAACGCCTTCGCGTCGGACAGCGGGGAGTTGAAGTCCAGGAGGGCATGGCCGTTGGCCGGGACGTCCGTCACGGCCACACCGTGTCAGAAGGCGAGAGGATCGGAAACGGAATTTACCGGTCCTCGCCCCGCACGACGCGGCGCAGCTTGGGCAGGCGTTCGGCGATCACGCGCTCGGCGCCCCGGTTGGTCGGCTCGTAGTAGTCGCGGCCGACCAGGTCGTCCGGCGGGTACTGCTGGGTCAGCACGCCCTCCGGCACGTCGTGCGGGTACCGGTAGCCCTGCGCGTTGCCGAGCTTCGCCGCGCCCGCGTAGTGGCCGTCGCGGAGGTGGGCGGGCACGGTGCCGATGGCGCCCTTGCGGACGTCGGCCACGGCTTCGCCGATGGCGGTGGTCACCGCGTTCGACTTGGGCGCGGTCGCCAGGTGGATCGTCGCCTGCGCCAGGTTCAGGGCGCACTCGGGCAGGCCGATCAGCTGCACCGCCTGCGCGGCGGCCACGCACACCGGCAACGCGGTCGGGTCCGCCATGCCCACGTCCTCGCTGGCGTGGATCACCAGCCGCCTGGCGATGAACCTCGGGTCCTCCCCCGCCTCGATCATCCGCGCCAGGTAGTGCAGGGCCGCGTCCACGTCCGAACCGCGGATGGACTTGATGAACGCGCTGGTCACGTCGTAGTGCTGGTCGCCCTGCCGGTCGTAGCGGACGGCCGCCTTGTCGACCGTGGCCTCCAGCGTCGCCAGGTCCAGCTCGCCGCCGGGGCCCACGGCGTCCGCGGCGGCCTCCAGGGCGGTCAGCGCGCGGCGGGCGTCGCCGCCGGCCAGCCTGACCAGGTGGTCCTCGGTCTCGGGTTCGACCGTGATGGAGCCGTTCAGGCCGCGCTCGTCGGTGACCGCCCGCCGGACGAGGGTGCGGACCGCGTCATCGGTCAGGGGGCGGAGCTGGAGCACCAGGGACCGGGACAGCAGCGGCGAGACGACGGAGAAGAACGGGTTCTCGGTGGTCGCGGCGACCAGCAGCACGATCCGGTCCTCCACCGCGCCGAGCAGCGCGTCCTGCTGGGTCTTGGAGAACCGGTGGACCTCGTCGATGAACAGCACCGTCGACTCGCCGGAGCGGATCAGGCGGCGGCGGGCCTCGTCGATGACCGCGCGCACCTCCTTCACGCCCGCGGACAGGGCGGACAGGGCGGCGAAGCGGCGGCCGGTGGCCTGGGAGACGAGGGTGGCGAGGGTGGTCTTGCCGGTGCCCGGGGGGCCGTAGAGCATGACCGAGGCCGGGGACGAGCCCTCGACCAGCCTGCGCAGCGGCGCGCCCGGTCCGAGCAGGTGGTCCTGTCCGACGACCTCGTCCAGGGTGCGCGGTCGCATCCGCACGGCCAGTGGTGCGTTGGCGGCGATGCGCGACGCCTTCTCCTCCTCGGTCGCGCCGAACAAGCCCTGGTCGAACAGCCCTTCGTTCACGTGTTCGACTGTAGTCGGCTTGGGTGGGGGTGCTGGTCGGGCTGGTGGGGTTGGGTGGGCTGGCCGGGCTGGGTGGGGGTTGGTCGGGTTGGGTGGGTTGGGTGGGTTGGTTGGGCCGGGTTGGTTGGGTGGGCTGGGTGGGGTGCTAGTCGGGCTGTGCAGTGGGGCTGTCCGAGCGTGCAGCGGTGGTACCGGTGGGAGGCTGGTCGCGGGCAGGGTGTGCGGCATGAGCAAGCTGAGCCCCGAGGAGATCGCCCGGCACGCCCACGACGCCGGGTTCCGCGGGGAAGACCTGACGATCGCGGTGGCGGTCGCGCTGGCCGAGTCCGGCGGCGACCCCCGTGCGCACAACGACACCCCGCCCGACGACTCGTACGGGCTGTGGCAGATCAACATGCTGGGGTCGATGGGGCCGGCTCGGCGGCGCGAGTTCGGGCTCGGGTCCAATCGGGAGCTGTTCGACCCGCGCGAGAACGCGAAGGCGGCCAACAGGATCTCCGGTGACGGTCGGTCGTGGACGCCGTGGACCACTTATACGAGCGGGAAGTACCGGCAGCACCTGGACGAGGCTCGGCGCGGGGTGGCGGCGCTGAGGCGCGGGGGCGGTTCCGGGGGTTCCCGGGGTTCCGGGGGTTCCCGGGGTTCCGGGGGTGCTGGGGGTTCCGGGGGCGGTGGGCGTGGTGGTTCCGGCGGGTTCTCCGTTGACGTGGGTGTGCTGCGCGATTACGCGCGGCGGACGCGCAACACCGCCGACGACCTGACCGCGCTCGGTCGCGGGCACGTGCGCGACGTCCGGGCCATCGCCGACGACAGCTTCGGGCGCATCGGCAGGCAGTCCGGGTTCGCCGAGGCGCTGGACAACTTCGGGGCGGCGCTGCGCAAGCAGGTCAAGGGGGTCGCGCACAACACCGACGCGCTGGCCGCGTCGGCTGCCAAGTCCGCCAGGTCGTACCGCGACCAGGACGACGACATCGCCCGCGCCCTGAACGGCGGCCGGGGGGTAACCGGAGGGGGTGAGGGCTAGTGGATACCCGTGCGATCGCCCGGCACTTCGCGGAGAGCATGATCGGGCACCGCAACGCGCTGGCCGGCAAGGCCGAGGACGCGGTGAAGGCGCAGTACGCGCTGCACCGGACCGCGACGGGCCTCACCGACCACCAGGAGGAGCAGGGCAAGGCCGCCAAGACCGTGCTGGAGCACTGGCGGGGCGACAACTCCGAGGGGTTCGAGAAGCGCACGAACCGGCTGGGCCGGCAGTTGCGCGTGACCGCCGACGCGGCGCGGGACGCCGAGCGCGTCGTGGCCGGGGTGTCCGCCGCCCTGACCACCGGGCACGCGCGGGCGCGGCAGGCCGTGGAGGAGTACCTGCGCGAGGCGACCCGGCTGCTCGACGCGGGCAAGGCGGTCGGCACCCGGGCGGCGATGCTCCAGGCCGTCGCGCGGGCCGCCGACCTGGAACCCCGGTACACCAAGGAGACCGCCACGGCGGTGCGCGACGTGCGGGGTGAGATGGAGGACGCCGCGCGCAGGTTGCGGGCGTTGGAGAAGGAGGTCGAGCACGACGGCGTGGCCGACGCGCGGCCCCGGCGGTCGCGGGGTGAGGTCGGTGGAGGGGGTGGTGGTGCTGGTGGTGCTGGTGGCGGTGGTGCCGGTGGCGGGGGGCGTACCAGCCCGTCGGACGCGCGTGCTCGTGGGCGGGCGCGGACGATCATCTCGGCGGCGCGGGGCCAGATCGGCGTTCGCGAGAACCCGCCGGGCAGCAACCGCAACCCGTACGGGCCCACGGCGGCGTGGTGCTCGTCGTTCGCCACCGCGATGTGGCGCAAGGCCGGGGTGGACATCCCGATCCTGCCGTTCACCGGTGACGTGTTCCGGTGGGGGCAGCGCAACGGCAAGGCGTACACGTCGTTGAGCGCGGTGAGGCCCGGTGACGTGCTGCTGTTCGGGACCGGGCCCGGCAGCCCGGCGACCAGCAAGCACATCGGGATCGTGGAGAAGGTGTCCGGTGACACCGTGACGTTGATCGAGGGCAACTCGGGTGACTCTGTGCGGCGCAACACCCACCGGCTCAGCTCGGGCACGTTCTACGGAGGGGTGCACCCGTGAACGCGACGGGGACTGGGTTCACGGCGCGTGCTCATGACCCGGACACCGGGATCTCGGTGGAGGTCGGGCCCGGGGGCGGGTTGCGCGACCTGGTGCTGGACCAGCGGTCGCTGCGGTTGGGGACTACCGGGTTGGCGAAGGCGGTCCTGGCGCTGGTCGACACGGCTGCGGCGCGGGCGAACGCGCGGGTGGAGCGGGTCGTGGGTGATGTGAGCGCGCTCGGGTTGGGCGTGGAGGCGCGGATGGCCGAGTCGGTCGAGGACACGACTCCCGAGACGTGGCGGGTGTGAGGCGTGGCGGGTGTGATGGGGCTCGGGGAGAGGCTGGAGGCCATTCGGCGGGAGGCTTCGGGGCGGGGCGTGACCGTGGTGGTGGACCTGCACGGGAAGCTGGTGGACCTGTCGTTCGCGCGGGAGGCGTTGACCATGCGGCCCGACGAGTTGGCCGGTGTCGTGCGGGGGCTGGTGGACGAAGCCGCGGCGGGGGCGGTGGAGGAGGGGATGGCCGTGGTCGGCGAGGTGGTGCCGGCGGAACTGCTGGAGCCCTTGTCGCGCGGGGCTTGAGTTCCCATCGGTTTTCAGGGGCTGGTCCCGGCTCGATTTGACATGGGGCCCTTACGAGTACCGGAGGCAGGCCGCAGCCGGCAGGCACGGTGGGGAAGAGCGTCCCACCGAGCCTGCCGGCTCCGACCAGCCTATGGCACTCGAACCCATGTCAAATCGGGCCTCGTCGGCCACCGCCAGTCCCGTCTAACTCGCGTGTCGTCCAGTCGGACATCGCGTGTCCTCCAGTGGGACATCGCGAGTCGTACGTTCCGGTCGGGTGAGTCGTACGTTCGGGACGCGCGTGTCATGCGTTGGGGACGCGCGTGTCATGCGTTGGGAACCGGTGTGTTCTGCGTTCGCGGCAGGTGGTCAGTGGGTGGTCTGGGTCAGGAGGGTGGACAGGTGGCGGGCCATCCAGGGGGTGTCTGCCGGGGTGATGCGGACCCAGTTGGTGTCGTCGGTGGACATGGCGTAGCGGCCTGCTGCGGTGTCCGTCCAGCTCAGGACGGTGGAGCGGCCCGCTTGGCCGGTGGCGGCCAGTTGGCCGCTCGCTTGCCGCGGTGAGTCGACCAGGGTGGTGATGGCGCGGGTGGCCCGGCCGGTGACGTTGGCTTGCGCCAGGGCTCGTTCCAGGGCCGGGTGGCCTGATTTCGCGTAGGCCTCCATGGCGGCGGTGAAGGCGGGGCGGGGCAGGGAGACCTGGTCCCCCGGGCCCGCCGGGGCGTCGCCGATGACCCTGGTGATGGCCGTGGTCAGGTCGGTGATCGGTTCGAGGGCCACCTCGCGGTCGTTCATCACCGCCAGGACGCCGCGCGGGCCTCTGGTGGTCGCCAGGACCCGCCACGGGGTGGGGCGGAAGATCAGGGCGTCCACCGACTGGCTGCCGTGGGCCAGGCGGCCGAAGAGGTCTTCCAGTTCCGGCGCCACGTCCTCGCCGTCGGCCAGGCCCGCTTCGGTGAGGGTGCGCAGGACCTCGCCGCCCAGGGCGTCCCGTTCGTCCTCGGTCTCGCCGTGCGAGGGGACCTCCAGGGGGTACGGCAGGTCGCCGGTGCCCAGGTCCTCCCACAGGAGGTCGAACTCCAGGTGGGTCAGGACCACGCCGGTCGTCGAACGTCTCGCCATGGGGCACGAAGGTAGTGCCTGGTCCGAACTCGTGCGGACGGGTTGGGCGACACCGGTGGCTAGGCTGCCGGGCGTGGACGTCGCGGGCGGTTTCCTGACGGTGCGGGCCTCCGGCGCCGCCGCCGCCAAAGCCGCGCTCAACGGGGGTGCGTCGGCTCCCGAGCACATCCAGTTGCTGTTGCGCTGCACCGTGCCCAAGGGCGTGCCGTCGACCGGGACCGCGCTTCGGTTTCCCGATTGCTCGTTGCACGTGCTGCCGGTGGGCGTGGTGATGCTGACCGTCGCAGAAGCGCGGTTGAGCATCGGGTTCGGCGAGCTGAAACCGCTGATGTTCCAGCCGGTGCCGGTGGACGGGGCGTTGCGGTCGGTGTTCTCCGGCGCCGTGGCGCACGTGCTGGCCGCCGCGCACGTGCTGGACCCCCACGGGTTGGCGCACCACCTGCTGGGGTTGGCCGAGCTGGTGCTGCGCAGCGCCCTGCGGGCGGAGCTGGACCGGGTCGACGCGCTGGCCGCGCGCAGGCGCGAGGCGCTGGAGTACATGCGCGAGCACCTGGCCGACCCGGACCTGGGGGCGGACCGGATCGCCGAGGCGCTGTTCATCTCGCGCCGGCGGCTCTACCAGCTGTTCGACGACGGGCAGGGCGTGTCCGAGCGCATCCGGGGCCTGCGGATCGACCGGGCCAAGGCGCTGCTGGCGGACCCGGCGAAGGCGGCGCGCGGGATCGGGGAGATCGCCAAGGACTGCGGTTTCGTCAGCGCCGCGCACTTCTCCCGGACGTTCCGCCAGGTGGTGGGCCGGACGCCGAGCGAGTTCCGGGGTCGCTGAACCGCATCCCGGACACGAACCGGCCCGCCACGCCCGCGACGTCGAGCCAGCCGCGGCCGCTCGGCGAGTGCAGGGTGAACACGGCGACGCGCGGGTGGTCGGGGTCGGTCACCACGACCTGGAGCTGCGCGCCGGGCCCGGTCACCGGGATGCGCTCCACGATCACCACCGGGTAGCCGGTGGCGGTCTCGCCCTTGGTGACCTCGCGGATCGTCGGCCCGTCGAGGTGGAAGGCGTGCTCGTCGGGTTCGGCGGGCCGGTCGACCGGCACCACGCCCGCCATCAGCAGGGCGGGGTCGGCGTCGGGGTGCTCGACGACGGCCAGCAGGCCCGCGCCGTGCCGGTGCGCCAGTTCCGCGGCCTGCGTCGCGGAGACCTCCAGGCCCGGGTCGGGCGAGCCCTTGAGCCTGCGCAGCACCGCCAGCAGCTCGGCCGCGGTGCGCTCGGGGGTGCCTAATGCCACCGGGGTGACCCCCGGCACGGGAGCCAGTCTCACCCGAGGCCCGCCCGGAACGCCGCCGCCGCGCCCGCCGTGGACGCCGGTCGAGGTGGGCCGAGCAGCACGGACGCCAGCTCGGCGGTGAGGGACGAGAAGCCGGTCAGGGCCTCGGCCACGGCGGTCGGGGGCTCCTCGGCGCGCAGCCGCTCGGCGACCCGGCGGGCCTGCGCCCGGTGGTCGCGCTCCAGCAGCCGGGCCTCGTCGAGCACCTCGTCCAGCCTGCGCTTCAGCTCGTCGTGCCTGGTCACGGCCTCCTGGTGGGCCGTGGCGTGCGCGGGGGTGAAGCGGGCCAGGGCGCCGGTGTGGTCGACCTCGTCGGCGGCGTCGGCCAGTTCGCGGCGCAACCGCAGCGCGCGCCGGTCCAGCTCCTCGGCCCGCCGCTGGTTGCCCAGCAGCGTGGTGGCCCAGTCGTCGAGCACCTCGGCCGCCGCCCGCATCGCGCGCCGCACCGCCGTCAGCTCCGACACCACCGCCTCCAACCGGGTCCTGAACCCGTCCGCCGCCGCACCCGTCCACCCCTCCGGCGGCGGCCCGGGGTCGGCGAGGGCCGCCGCGCACCGCTCGCTCGCCGCCGCCACCGCGCCCGCGTGGCCGGGGGTGGGGTCGAAACCCAGGCCACGGTAGTCAGCCATGGCTCCACCGGTCCGCTTCGCGGTAGCTCTCACCCGCCGCGCGCAGCCCGTCCGCGACCACGTCCAGCCCGACGCCGCGCAACGCCCGGGACCACTCGGCCACGAGTCGGTCGACCGCCTCGGTGACCCCCTCGGGGCCGAGGTCGCCGACCGGTTCCCCCAGGGCCGCGACCACCGCGCGCACCTCGTCGGCGGTCTCGTCGAGCCGCGAGGCGAAGGCGGTCAGGGCATCCGGGTCGACGCCGTAGCCGTCGCTCATTCGCCGAGCACCGGCGGGTAGGCGGGCGGCAGGTCGTCGAGCAGGTCGAGGCCCTGGTCGTAGCGGTTGCGGTGCTCGCCGTCCTCGGCCCGGTTGGCCGGTGCCACCGGCGGGTACATGCCGAAGCCCTGGGGGCCGCCCGCGCCGGTGACCGGGCCGAAGCCGCCGCGGGCCGCCGCGCCGCCGGGCACCGCGCCCAGGACGCCGGAGGTGGCGCCTTGGCCGAGCGGACCGGAACCGAGTGGACCGGGGCCGAGCGGGCCGGAGCCCGGTGAGCCGGAACCGAGCGGGCCTGAGCCGAGCGGGCCTGAGCCGAGGGGGCCGTGACCGCCGCCGCCCGTGGGGCCGAAGGAGCCGTAGCCGCCGGGTGCGCCCGGGGTCGGTCCGCCCGCGGCGGCCACGCCGGTCACGTCGTCGGGGCGCGTGTCCGGGAACGGCTGCGGCAGGGGCGTGGGTGTCGGCGTGGGCGTGGGCACGGGGGTGGGCGTCGGGACGGGCGGGTAGGGCGGCCGGGGCTGCGCCTCGACCTCCTGCGGGGGGACGGGCCGGTGGTCCGGCCGCACGGTCGACGCGCCCTCCGGCGCCTGCTGGAACACCTCCGGCAGCGACGTGTGCACCTCGCGGCTCGCGTCCTCGAACGCGGTCATCACCCGCACCGCCTCGGCGCGGGCCCGCTGCTGCTCCTTCTTCGACGGCATGTGGTCGTCGAGCAGCTGGTCGAGCATGTACGCGCCTTCCGGCCCGTCGAGCGTGCTCACGTCACGACCCTCGTCGAACCAGCGCTCGGCGGTCGGGTGCACGGGCACGGGCATCCGGCGCCGCGCCTCGTCCACGGCCTCCGTGTAGCGCTCCAGGCCGGTGCCCACCTGGTAGGCCCGCTCCGAGGCGTCGGCGGCCCACCGGGTCAGCCGGGTCACCGACTCGGCGGCCGCGCCCGCGGACGGGCCGCGCCAGGACGTCGCCAGCCGCTGCACGAGGGTCTGCACCCGGGCCGTGGTCTGGTCGACGTCGGCGGCCAGCCGCTGCCAGGCCCACGTGCGCTGCGACATCGCCGCGGCGTCGGAGGACATCACCATGTCCCACATGGTGCGGTGCGCGTAGGCGTTCCAGTTGATCCGCCCGAAGTTGCGCAGCTCGCGGTTCTGCCGGACCCGCTCCTTGCGCTGGTTCTCCCGGCTGATCCGCCGGGCCTGCCGCCGCGCCCGTCTGGCCTGCTCGCGCTCGTTCACCCCAGCCGCCCCATGGTCCGCTTCACTTCGTCGTCCTCGGTCCGGTAGGTCTCGGCGACCCCGTTCAGGGCGTTCCGCAACGTCTCCAGCTCCTCCAGGTAGGAGCTCAGAGCCTTCCGCACGCCGCCGTCGATCGCGCCGGCCCGCAGGCCGAACGCCCGCCTCATGTGCAGCGCGACCGGGCCCTGGCCGTCGCCCAGCGGCTGGTCGACCTCGCCCTCGGCCCGCTTCAGCAGCTCGACCAGCTCGCCGCGCAACCGTTCGAGCTCGCCACCGGCGCGGGTGAACTCGTCGAGGTCCAGCTCGATCCGGTCGGCGTCGCCGTCGGCGACCACCCCGGCCATGCCCGCGCCGGTCGGCGCCGCGACGTCCGGGGCGTCGACGGAGCCCCTGCCGCGCTCCTCGGGCTTCAACTCATCGCGCAACCGCTTGACGTCCTCGACGCCGCGCACCCTGACCATGACGCACATGGTGGTGGTCGCGGGCGCGGTCACCAAGACCGGGTGCACAGCGGGAGCATCCGCGGTGCACGATCGGACAAGCCGTGTGCGAAAATCGCATCCCGTGCCGTCACCTGCCGTTCACGCGCGCGCCGTGTTGCTCGCCGGTCCCTCCGGTTCGGGCAAGTCCACCCTCGCCGCCCACCTGGGCTGGCCCGTGCTGCGCCTGGACGACTTCTACCGCGAGGGCGACGACCCGCTGCTGCCCCGCGACGCCGCGGGCCGCCCCGACTGGGACGCCGAGGGCTCCTGGAACACCGCGGACGCGCTGGCCGCGGTGGTCGAGCTGGCCACCACCGGGACGGTCGACGCGCCCGTGTACTCGATCGGCGAGGACCGCCGGGTCGGCTGCCGCACGGTCACCGCGCCGGGGTTCTTCATCGCCGAGGGCCTGTTCGCCGACCGGCTGGTGGCGGGCTGCCGCGAGGCGGGCGTGCTGGCCGACGCGGTGGTGCTCGCGCCGAACGCCCTGGTGACGTTCGCCCGCCGGTTCGCCCGGGACGTGGCCGAGGCGCGCAAGCCGGTGCCGCTCCTGCTAAGCCGGGGCCTGCGGTTGATGCGCGAGCACCCGGAGGTGGTGCGCCGGTGCGCGGACGCCGGGATGCGGCCGGTGGACCCGCGGCGGGCCCGCGCGCGGCTGGCCTCCATCGGGGCGGGGCTCCCGGCGGCGGTGTAATCCCGCGCACGCCGGGTAAGGCTGCGGCATGGCTGAGTTCGAGCGTGAGCAGAGGATCCCGGTGGACGCGCGGGCGGTGTTCGACATCGCGCGGGACGTGGGCTCGATGGAGGCGTGGCTGCCGGACGGCCTCCAGGTCGAGCCGAGCGGTCCGGAGCGGGTCACCGGTCGGGTCTCGATCGGCGACGAGATCGACGAGGCCGAGGGCTACCTGTCGGCGGTGCCCGAGCAGCGGCGGCTGGAGTGGGGCGACCTGGAGGGCGACGGCTACTCGGGCTGGCTCCAGGTGGACGAGGACGGACCGGGCGCGAGCCGCGTGGTGCTGCACCTGGACGTGCGCGGCGAGCACCCGGAGGCGGTGGGCGGCGAGGCGCACGAGCTGACCGACGAGTACCTGGGCCAGGCGCTGGACCGGCTCGCCGCCCTGGCCACCGATCGCGCAACGTGACCGTTTTCACCTGATCAACCTGCGAAAACCACGGAAAGTCATGTTTAAAGTGGTTGCCGTTCGCACGGGCACGTCGAGGCCCCGGTTCGTCTTCGAGGGAGCTTCACGGTGTTCCGCGCGTTGCGCGGCCGCAACTACCGCATGTGGGCGATCGCCGACCTGATCTCGGTGACCGGCTCGTGGATGCAGTTGATCGGCCTGAACTGGGTGGTGCTCGAACGCACGGGCTCCGCCACCTCCGTCGGCGTCTCGGTGCTGCTCGGCGCCCTGCCCGCGGTCCTGCTCGGGCCGTGGGCGGGGTCGCTGGCCGACCGGCTGCCGGTGCGCCGGGTCATCCTGGTCTGCCAGGCGCTGCACGCCGTGCTGGCGCTGCTGCTGGCGCTGGCGGTGTGGCGGGGCGCGCCGATGGCGGCGGTGTTCGCGCTGACCTTCGCCTCGGGCCTGGTGTCGGTGTTCGACCTGCCCGCGCTGGGCCGGTTCGGCGGGCAGGTCGTGCCGCGCGCCGACCTGGGCAACGCGGTGGCGCTGGGCTCGGTGCTCAGCTCCACCGGCCGCATCCTGGGCATGAGCGGCGCGGCCGTCCTCGCCGCCGCGCTCGGCTCCCCCGCGCTGTTCCTGCTCAACTCGGTCAGCTTCCTGGCCGTGATCACGGCCGTGCTGGCGATCCGCCGCGACGAGCTGCACCCGCTGGAGCGCAGCCCGGCCGACCGCGCGGGCGTGGCCGCCGGCCTGCGGTACGTGCTGGGCAGCGGGCGGCTGCTCCTGCTGTTCGCGCTCGGCTTCGCGCTGTCCGCCCTGGGCCGCAACTACCAGGTCACGATGGCCGCGATGAGCCCGGACGCCACCGCGTACGGCGTGCTGTCCACGGTGTTCGCGGTGGGCACCGTGCTGGGCGGGCTGGCCGCGGCCGCGTGCCGGGCGCTGACCGTGCGGCTGCTGCTGGCGGTGGCGTGCGCGACGAGCCTGCTCCAGGCGGTCTCGGGGCTGGTGCCGAGCACGCTCGGGTTCGCCCTGGTGCTGCTGCCGATCGCGGCGGGCGCGGTGGTCATCGACACCACGATGAGCACGCGCGTCCAGCTCGACACCGCGGACGGGATGCGCGGGCGGCTGCTGGCGGTGAACTCGTCGGTCGGCGCGGCGGCGGGCGCCGCGGGCGCGCCGCTGCTGGGCCGGCTGTGCGAGCGCATCGGCGCGCCGGAGACGCTGGTGCTGGCCGGCACGCTCACCCTGCTGGCGACCGTCGCCGCCGCCTCGGTGCTGGCCGCGCCGCCGGAGCGCCGCGCGGCGCTGGCGCACCGGGTACTGCGCCGCCCCCACCACCCCGCCGCCCCCGGTGCCCACCCGCGCGGTTCGGTGCGCCCTGGGAGCCTTCCCAGGCGGCGTGCCCGCGTCCGGGTGCAACGGCACACCGCCGAAGGGTCGCTCGCGTTCGGCCGCTCGGACGCACTGGGTAACTGAAGATTCACAGACCGCTATGCCCGCCGATACAGTTGCCTCGAATTCCTGGGAGCGTTCCCAGAACCTCAACGAGGAGGTGAACGACGGTGAAGGCCCGACGATGGGTCGCGCTGGCAGCGGCCGGCGTGGCCGGTGTACTGGTCTCGGTGCTCGTGAACGTGGTCAGCACCCCCGCGGCGTCCGCGCACGGCGCCATGATGAAGCCGGGTAGCCGGACCTTCCTGTGCTGGAAGGACGGCCTGTCCCCGCAGGGCGACATCCGCCCCCAGAACCCCGCGTGCAGCGCGGCGGTCAGCTCCGGCGGCACGAACGCGCTCTACAACTGGTTCGGCGTGCTGCGCTCCGACGGCGGTGGCCGCACCAGCGGCTTCATCCCGGACGGCAAGCTGTGCAGCGGTGGCAACCCGACGTTCTCCGGGTTCGACATCGCCCGCAACGACTACCCGGTGACCCACCTGACCGCGGGCGCGAACATCCGCTGGTCGTACAACATGTGGGCCGCCCACCCGGGCACCTTCCACCTGTACGTCACCAAGGACAGCTGGAGCCCGACCCGGGCGCTGGCCTGGAGCGACCTGGAGAGCACGCCCTTCCACAGCGTGACCAACCCGCCGTCGAGCGGCTCGGTGGGCACCGTGGACGGTCAGTACTACTGGAACGCGAACCTGCCCTCGGGCAAGTCGGGCCGCCACATCATCTACTCGGTGTGGACCCGTTCGGACAGCCAGGAGACCTTCTACAACTGCTCCGACGTGGTGTTCGACGGCGGCAACGGCCAGGAGACCGGCGTCGGCAACGGCGGTGGCTCGTCCACCACCACGACGACGACCACCACCAGCACGACCACGTCCACCAGCACGACGAGCACCACGCCCACCACCACGTCGTCGAACCCGGGCACCGCGGGCTGCACCGCGAACTACCGGGTCACCAGCTCGTGGTCGGGCGGCTTCCAGGGCGAGGTCGAGATCACGAACACCGGCTCCAGCACCCTGAACGGCTGGACCGCGAGGTGGAACCTCGCCAGTGGCCAGACCCTGAACAGCGTCTGGAACGGCGTGCGCTCCGGCTCCGGTTCCGAGGTGGCCGTGAGCAACGTGGACTGGAACCGCACCGTGGCGCCCTCGGGCTCGGCGAAGTTCGGCTTCACCGGCAGCTACACCGGCTCCAACCCGCTGCCCACGGTGACCTGCACCAGCCCTTGATCCACACCCCTGTCGGGCCGGTTCGGCGCCGGACCTCCTCCTGAGG